>NZ_AULM01000021.1 GCF_000422285.1 Desulfatiglans anilini DSM 4660 | reverse complement strand
GCAGATTGACGCCGAGATGGGCCAAAAAGACCATTTCCGGATGGAAACGACTCAGGCCAGAAGTTTTTTCGCCTGATCGAGGAGCAGCGACTTGAACCGGTCGAGGGTGACGGGACAGGGCTGGATCGGGATCCCCATCCAGTCGGAGTACTCCAGGAACTCCTCCGGTTTCTCGGCCATGTACGTATCGAGGAAGCCGATGCCGTCGAGCACGATCGCTCCGCCGGTGTGCCGAGGGAAGTTCTCGTTCGCCAGCCCCTGGTCCCAGCCCTTGAACACCTGGTGACGGAACTGGATCCAACCCGGCGTCATCCACCAAACCTTCTCGCCACCCGCCATCTCCTGGGCGATCCGCTCGCGCTCCTCCTCCCCCGCGATCATGTCCATGCAGTGCGTGGCCTCGATCCGCGCCACCCCCTCCCCCTGCTCGGAGATGATCGTGCGCATCGTCCGCGTCGGGTTGTCCGCATTGACGTAGCAGAACTTGCCGCCATAGACGACCAGCACCTTGTCCGCCTTTTCCTTGGCCCGCTGGATCCGGTCGACCAACTGCCGCTCGAGCTCCTTGCAGTCCTCGTGAAGGCCCGGGGTCGTGTAAAAGAGATGCTGCGTATCAAGAAATCCTTCTTTTCTCAGATAGTTCAGCTCTAAACTCAATGTGCCGCATGAGACCACAGCGATCTCGGCAAACGATACAGTGTCCATTCACAGATCTCCTTCCCTCTTGTTGTCGCCGCCCCGGTCCGCGGGCCATGACTGCCGCCGCAGAACAGAACGTCGCACAACCCAGCGGCTGCGCCGCTGCCCATCCGGCTCCGCTCGGCCGCCGCTCGATGACCCCCCGGGGGCGGCCGCACTACTCGCGTGTCATCGCTGCACCGCACTGCGGACAAGCCTGCTGATAGCAGGGAACCCCCAGTTCGTGCGGCGCCTTCGCGCCGCAGTTGGGGCAGACGCAGTTGCCGCCTGGACCGGCCCCGAATCCACCACCACGGCCTCCGCCGCCTCCGCCGCCTCTTCCCCCCGTGCCTCTGCCCGTTCCGGGCCCCTGTCCCCTTGGACCTGTTCCATCTCCTCTAGGCATCGAAACACCTCCTTGCTCGTTTTTCACTGAATCATCGCGGCGTAGGACGCAGAAATCACGCCGCGCCATCCCCCTCATCATGCATCAAGATGTATGCCGCTCGCACCTCCATCGACGCCTCCCCGGCTCCCAGGCCGCAGACGGCCCTACCCAACCATTTACGCCCTTAGATCCATGCGCTCGAACTCCAAAGCAAACCGTTACCCAGCATTTTGTAACGTTCCGTAACGGTATAAGTAACGCTATCTTTTCGAAGGGCTGCAGGGAGAAGGAGTCTTTCTTTTCGTTCTGTCAAGCCCGCCGGACCTCGGCGAGGCTGTTTTCTGGAACGCTTGGAAGGAAACAGGGCATGCAAGGCGCACCGTTTCCCTTGCATGCCCCGCCCTGGATCAGGAGGGTTAAGGTTAGAGGTTATGGCAAACGAACCGCTGTTTCTGTTGAATACTTTAAAAGCAAAACTTGTGCCAAGAACTCTTCACGCCTCTTCTGCGCCCTGGATCGAGCGGATGGCGGCCGAAAGAACGTCAGCCGATTGAAGTCCCAGGAAGCGCTTCACTTCTAATCCATCCCGGAAGATCACCACAGTCGGAATGCACTCGATCCCGAGCTGCACGGCCGCATCCGGGTTCCGGTCGATATCGACCGCGGCCATGCGCACCCTGCCCCTGTACCGCCTGGAAAGCTCCCTCATGATCGGATCCTGAAGGGAGCAGGGCGCACACCAGGGGGCGCCGAAATGGACCACCGTCAACCCGTGGTCTTTCCCCCTGTGTAACTTTCCTGCCTTCTTTTCCGAGATCAAACCCAATCCTCTCTCCATCCCCAGGCGCCCGAAGCGAACCCGCCGACACCTCTGTGAACTTCTGCATCCTTCGAGCTACTTCAATTATTGTGCCGCACATCGCCATCAGGCTCCCGCTCGGCCCGCGATATCCTTGACAAAGGAACCCGGTAACGTTACTTATTCTTTATGCCGGTTCATCCTGCAACGGATAAAACCCATTTTCCGGACCGCGAAAGGCGGCACGGATAAAACCCATTTTCCGGACCGCGAAAGGCGGCCATGAAACAACCGCTTTTCCGTCCTTCAACGCCTATGCGGACACTGGATCCCAGATTTTCGAGCCTGCTGCTCGAGTCCATGGCGGACGGGGTGTTCACCCTCGATGAACAGGGGCGGATCACCTCCTGGAACCCGTCGATCGAACGGATCACGGGTTACAGCGCCGAGGAGGCGATCGGGCAGCCCTGCGCCCTCCTGAACTTCACCGAGTGCTTTCAGGCAAGTTGCCCGACCGGCATCTCCGAATGCGGCATCCTCACCTATGGGCGCCTCGACGGGAGGGAGTGTTTCCTGCGCCACAAAGACGGGTACGACGTGCCGGTCATCAAGAGCGCCCGGCTCGTCAGGGATGAGCAGGGAACGATCGAGGGCGTCGTCGAGACGGTTACGGACCTCACGGAACTCCAGAAGGCGCGCCACGAGGCGGAGGAGGCCGCCCGCCGCCTCGGCGAGACCCACCGCTTCGACCAGATCATCGGCAAGAGCCACGCCATGCAGCAGGTCTTCTCGGCCATCGAGGCGGCCGCGGCGAGCGAGGCCACCATCCTCGTCCAGGGCGAAAGCGGCACCGGCAAGGAACTCGTCGCCAGCGCCATCCACCACCACAGCGCCCGGAAAAACATGCCCTTCGTTACCGTCAACTGCAGCGCGCTCTCTGAGACGCTCCTTGAAAGCGAACTCTTCGGGCATGTCAAAGGGGCCTTCACCGGTGCCATCCGCGACCGGGTCGGCCGCTTCGAAGAGGCCGACGGCGGCACGATCTTCCTGGACGAGATCGCCGAGATCAGCCCGTTCATTCAGGTGAAGCTCCTGAGGGTCGTGCAGGAGCGGGAAATCGAACGCGTCGGGGAATCCCGCAAGCGCAGGATCGACATCCGGATCATCGCCGCCACCAACAAGGACCTCCTCACCCAGGTCCAGCAGGGCGCCTTCCGGGAGGATCTCTTTTACCGGCTCAAGGTGTTCCCGATCCTCATCCCGCCCCTGCGCGAGCGCAAGGAGGACATCCCCTGGCTCGTCACCCACTTCATCGAACTGCAAAACCGCAAGACCGGCCTGGCCATCAAAGGCGCCACGAAGAGTTCCATGCGGATCCTGATGGACTACCCCTGGCCGGGCAATGCGCGTGAACTCGAAAACGCCATCGAGCATGCCTTCGTCCTGTGCGCCGGAGACTATATCGACGTCTTCGATCTGCCAGTCGAGATCCGCCGCTTCGCCTACCGCCCCGCCCCCCTCCCGCAGGAGGCCCCGCCCGCGAAAAGCGGCTGGCCGCCCCAGCCGCTCACCCGCGACGGCCTGCTCGAACTCCTCGACGAATGCGCCTGGAACAAGGCCGAGGCCGGCCGCCGCCTCGGCGTAAGCCGCACCGCGGTCTGGAAGTACATGAAGAAATGGGGGATCCCACTGCGGAAATAGAGGCATGCGCCCGCCATGCAGGGAACGCTGACCCTCGTAGTCAATTTGCTGCGGATTCCGGACCCCGCCCTTGGGCAACCCCATGCCGACACCGTGAAGAACTTAAAGCACAGCAACCTGGCCGAAATCCGCAAACAGGTGGGCTTGGCCCAGGAGCAACCCACCAAGGTTCTAAACAGCAAACAGCCCACGCTCATGAAAAAAGCTTGCATACCTTATCACCTGGTGATAATCTATTTCGACATGGAGATCGGACGACCTTCTGAGGACGATGAAAGCCTTGCCACCTTGCTGAATTTGGATGGTGAGATTTTCTTTATGGATAAGGGTTATTGGACAAAATTCGAGGCGTTCCGGGTCGCCCCGGAACCCCATATCCCTCATGGAGTCCGGTATTGCCTGACCTTGCACGACCGAAACAACCGGCGACTGCTTGGCTTTGACAATGCACACGCCTTCAAACCCAAGACCAAGCGCTACGGCGCCAGGAAAATTTCCTGGGATCACAAACATGAATTCAATGTCATTTCCCCCTACGAATACGAATCTGCAGGCGAGTTGCTCCATGATTTCTGGCGCGAAGTCGACCGAATCATGAGCCAATATCAGAGGTAGAAAAATGAACCGAAAAGTACTCCATATCGGCATTCTGTCCTATGAGGATTACAAGAAGCGCACCTTGGCCATCGCCAACGGAGAATACCAACCACAGCCGGATGAACCCAAAATATGGTTCGAATCGCTACAGTCCATGGCCCAGGTTCTAAGTAATGAAAACCAATGGCTATTGAAGACCATTTTGAAACATAAACCTCAATCGCTCAAAGAATTGGAAGCGGTGACAGGGCGCAGCAGCAGCAACCTGTCGCGGACACTCAAAACGATGGCCCGCTACGGCATCGTGAAGATCGAAAAGCGAGACCGCAAATTAAGGCCTGTAGTTGAGGCCACGGATTTTATGGTTCAATTCGGAATTTAATTGGCTTAAAAGGCTCATCCCTTTCACTCCAGGGACTTGGAGTCGGTATTTGCCCACACGATAAAAAACCTTAACCCATTTTCAACCCTCGTTTGCTGACTATATTTCAGTAAAAATGAGCATCCAAAGTGACTAAATTTTGCTTAATTTAGTCACCAAGCGAATGGATTATTCTGGTTTCCGGTGTCCATCGCCACCACCCGCTTTTTCATATTTTCCTTGACTTAAGGAGTGTCCATCCGGAAATGATTTCGCGGTAGAACCCAGTTTCCAATCCGGAAATGAGGATTTTTGGCCAATATCAAGGAAATCAAGCGTTTGTGCGGAGGCGACCTGTGGGTCGCCGCACAAGCAAACGTGCAGATTGACGCCGAGATTGGCCAAAAAGACCATTTCCGGATGGAGACTAAGGAACCGCTCCATAGGGTGTGAAGGGCAGAAAATTGAAATCATCTGTGAAACTCCTTTGTGCAAATCCTATTCAAATATACTCAAGCAACAAGGATTTGCAGCATAAACCCGGAGGGTATCCCGGTGATCCTGCATACACCTTCAATCTCCAGAAAGATGGCCCCGTATGTGGGGTCCATCTCACGATTTTCCTGACAGCCTCGAGCTGCCTCCCCCCTTTTCCCTCCCAAAGACCCGCTTTGCATTTTCAAGAATCTGGGTTAGTATGATGCCGCGCGCTCACCTGGACGGAGCCGGAGGATATGGCGATGGAATCGATTTTTTCGGCATGGCTCATCTGGTTTTTGTGCGGCGTCGGCCTGGCCTTCCTGGAGCTGCTGATGCCGGGCTTCGTGGTCCTGTTCATGGGGATCGGGTGCCTGGTCGTCTCGGGCCTTCTGCTCCTGTGGCCTCTGACGCTCACCCAGCAGTTCCTGGTTTTCATCGCCGCCACCATCGCCTCGATCGTCTTTCTCCGCAAATGGCTCATGCGCATCTTCAAGGGCCGGTCCATGACCCGTTCCGAGCCGGACTTCGATGACTTCCCCGAAGGCGCGCTCGTCAAGGTCGCCCGCCCCGTTTCCTCCCGACCTGGGGGTCGTATCGAGTTCCGCGGCTCCCTCTGGGACGCGGTCGCCGACGAAGAGATCGGCGTCGGGGAGACGGCGAAGATCATTCGATACGCGGGTGGATCCCGCCAGGCCTATTTCGTCCAAAAACCTTGAACGAACTCGGGAGTATGCCATGACCCCATCGCTTGTCGCCAGCATCGTTCTGGCCGCCTTGGTCGTCGTCATCATCCTCAAGTCGGCCGTGATCGTCCCCCAGAAGAACGAGTACATCGTCGAAAGGCTGGGGAAGTACAGCAGCACCCTCGGCGCCGGCTTCCACATCCTCATCCCGTTCCTCGACCGGATCTCCTACAAGTTCTCCCTGAAGGAGGAGGTCCTCGACATCCCGAGCCAGACCTGCATCACCAAGGACAACGTGACCGTCGAGGTCGACGGCCTGATCTACCTGCAGGTCATGGACAGCAAACTCGCCGCCTACGGCATCAGCGACTACCGCGTCGCCGCCTCCCAACTGGCGCAGACGACGCTCCGGTCCTGCATCGGCCGGATCGATCTCGACAAGACCTTCGAGGAACGCGAGGCGATCAACGGGCAGGTGGTGGATTCGATCGACCTGGCCGCCCAGGCCTGGGGGGTCAAGGTCCTTCGCTACGAGGTCAAGGACATCATGCCGCCCCAGTCCGTCAAGAACGCGATGGAGGCCCAGATGACCGCCGAGCGCGAGAAGCGCGCCGCCATCGCCAAGTCGGAGGGCGAACGGCAGTCCACCATCAACCGCGCCGAAGGCGAACGGCAGGACGCGATCCTGCGCTCCGAGGGCGAGAAGCAGCGGCGCATCAACGAGGCCGAAGGCCGCGCCCAGGAGATCCTCGCCGTCGCCCAGGCGACCGCCGAAGGCCTGAGGCTCATCGCTGAGCAGCTTCAGATGGCCGGCGGGCAGGCCGCCGCCAACCTGCGCGTGGCCGAGCAGTACGTCGCCGAATTCGGCAAGCTGGCGCAGACCTCCAACACCCTCGTGATCCCCAGCAATGTCAGCGACCTGGCCGCCATGGTGACGACGGCCCTCAGCGCTTATGAAAAGATGAACCGATAGCGAAAAAAAAGACGTTCTCCCTCTTTCCGCGTTCGAGGCCTCAGGGCCGCGAATGCGGAAACAGAAGGAACGTCCTTCTCTCCCGCGCTTTGCTGTCTTTTCGACGTCCGGCGCATCACACCGGGGCGGGGTCTTTCAGGGTATTACGCGCCGATTCCCCGGATAATCGGTCTGAACGGACAAACGACCTGGAACTACCACTGGGCAGCCGCTTCCCGACGACCTCCTCGGCGCTCCAGCCATACAACCTTTCCGCCTGGGAGCCCGCCAGCGAAGCCATCCGTGGCAGTGGATCTGCATAGGCGACCAACGAATGATCTTGACACGGAATCTCATCGTGGCTAGACTTAGTTTTGTAAACTAAATCAAGCAGAGTATGTTATGCAAACGTACAATATCCATGAGGCCAAAACAAACCTGTCCCGCCTGGTCGAGGAAGCGGCGCGCGGCAACGGTTTTATCATCGCCAAGGCCGGCAAGCCGATGGTGAAGGTCCTGCCCTTGTCCCAAGAGGAGCGGGGTGTCGCCGGCAGACTCGGATTCTTGAGGGATCAGATCCTCACCCCGGATGATTTCGATACGCTGGGGGCTTCCCAGATCCTCGAACTTTTCGAAGGCCGAACCAAGTGAAGCTTCTCCTGGACACCCATGTTCTCCTTTGGGCTGCCGGCGATCCTGAGAAGCTTTCGGCAAAGACCCGTTCGCTGCTGACCTCTCCCGAAAACACGCTTCTTTTCAGCGCTGCGAGCATCTGGGAAATCGTGATCAAACTCGGTTTAGGGAGGGAAGACTTCAAGGTCGATCCCTACCTGCTGAGAAAGATGATGGTCTTGCATGGCTACCTCGAACTCCCTGTGACCGCCGAGCATGCCTTGAGAGTCGATGCTCTTCCGTTGCTGCACAAGGACCCCTTCGATCGCATCCTCATTGCGCAGGCAAAAACGGAACGTATATCCCTTCTTTCCGCCGACGCGAACGTGCTGCAGTACGGGGAGTCGATCCTGCGCGCATAGAAGGGCCCCATGAGCGATGCGCCGGCAGCGGCATACGGTGGCGAGATCATTCGCCGGAGCTTGTGCTCGGGCGCGACGCCGGGGTTTCGACCGGCACCGCCAGGAGCTGGCTCTCCATCCTGCAGACCTCCGGGATCGTCCACCTCCTGGAGCCCTACTTCACCAACGTGACCAAACGCCTGGTGAAGACGCCCAAACTCTACTTCCTCGATACGGGCCTGTGCGCCTATCTGACGGAATGGTCGAGCCCCGAAACCCTGGAGGCTGGGGCCATGTCCGGGGCCGTCCTGGAGACGTGGACCATAGGAGAACTGCTCAAAGGCTGGTGGCACAGCGGGAAACGGGCCCCTTTCTATTTTTATCGGGACAAGGATCAGAAAGAGATCGACCTCCTGATCATTCAGGACGGCACCGCCTATCCGATCGAGATCAAAAAGACGGCCTCGCCCGGCACCCACGACATCCGGCATTTCGGGGTGCTGGACCGCCTCTCCCTGCCCGTCGGCCCCGGGGCGCTGATATGCCTTGTCCGGCAGGCGCTGCCCCTGACCGATTCGGTCTACGCCGTTCCCGTCAGCGCCATTTGATGTCGATCCGGAAATAGATGTGCGTCCTCACCGGCTGCGCCCGCCCCCTCCCACCGTCCAAAGCGAGGGAAGAGCGTCCGGCGCCCTTTTCTGCCCGGGCCGGCCAAAGCGGCCTTGAAAAAGACCGCTTTTCCGTCCTTCAACGCCTATGCGGACACTGGCTCCCAAATTTTCGAGCCTGCTGCTCGAGTCCATGGCGGATGGGGTGTTCACCTTCGACGAACAGGGGCGGATCACCTCCTGGAACCCGTCGATCGAGCGGATCACGGGTTACAGCGCCGAGGAGGCCGGCCGCCGCCTCGGCGTAAGCCACACCGCGGTCTGGAAATACATGAAGAAATGGGGGATCCCCCTGCGGAAATAGCATTTGGATTTGGCTCCAAAGTTTTCATACTTTCCTTGACTTAAGGAAAGCATTTCCATATTTTTTCCTGATATGAAGACTGTTTTAAAGAGAATCATCGCTGATTTCCATCGGTCCCCCCTGCCGGAATTCCGGCGCAGGGTCCTCGACGTCCCATCGAATCTGGCCAAAATCATCGTCATCGTCGGCCCCCATTTACACAATATCTTTCTTGACAAAATGCCCCATAATAGGTACATTTCTTACGCATGGCGCGGACAAGAAAAATCATCGATGTTCAGTTTTATATGACTGATCAGGGGAGAATACCGGTGAAGGAGTGGCTTAAGGAATTGACACCCGCTGACAGGAAGACTATCGGTGAGGATATGCGCACGGTTGAGCTGGGATGGCCGATGGGCATGCCACTCGTGAGAAAGATTGATACCGGTCTATGGGAAGTCCGCTCTGATCTATCAAGTAGCCGGATTTCAAGAGTACTCTTCACGGTAAGCGGGCAAATGATGATCTTACTGCATGGTTTCATCAAAAAGAGTCCTAAAACACCGCTAAATGATCTGAGGACCGCCAAACAGCGTATGGCCCATTTTGAGAAGGAGAAATCGAATGAATGACAAGCACAAGAATCTGGGTGGGAGCTTCAATGACTTCCTTAAGGAGGAAGGGATCTTTGAAGAATGCACGGAGACCGCTATCAAAAGGGTCCTGGCATGGCAAATAGAACAGGAGATGAAAAGAAACAACCTATCGAAATCGGAAATGGCCAAGAGAATGAAAACGAGCCGATCGTCTCTCGACAGGCTCTTGGACCCTGTCAATGAATCGGTTACGTTACACACCCTCAGAAAAGCAGCTCATGCGGTCGGTAGAACCCTGAAACTGGAACTCGCCTAAGAGAAATCGGCCTTTAGCTCACGTATCCAGCGAGTGAGTCCGCGGAAAGAGACCTCCTATTCATTCTTGGGTAAACCACTCATCCCACCGCAGGCATCCATCCAAATCATCCTGTCTTTTCGACGTCCGGGGGATCGCACCGGAGCGAGGTCTTTCAGGGTATAACGCGCCGATTCTCCGGATAAACGGTCTGAACTCTGAGACACCGCCGGGAACCCGGTCGGAGAAACCGGTGCGCCGCCCCCTTGTCCGCTAAGGGACCTCCCCCAGCACCTCCCGCAGCTTGCGCGCCAGTTCGGCCGCCGTGAAGGGCTTGGAGATGAAAAGGGTCTTCTCCCCTTCCCCGTTTCCCCGGAAGACGATCTCCTCGCTGTAGCCGGACATGTAGAGGACCTTCGCCTCCGGATACCGCTCCTTGAATCGCTCGGCGGTCTCCTGGCCGCTGAGGCCGGGCATCACGACGTCGGTCAGCAGCAGGTCCACCGGTCCACCGAACTCCTCGGCCACCCGAAGCGCCTCTTCTCCGCTCCCGGCCGCGAGGACCTTGTAGCCTGCCACTTTCAGCATGTATTCGACCAGTTCGAGGAGCCACTCCTCGTTTTCCACGAGGAGAATGGTCTCGGACCCGTAAAACTCGAGCGGCTGGTTCTCCGTGCGCCGCACCGCTTCCCCCTCGGCCGTCTGCGGCAGGTACACCTTGAAGGTGGTCCCCTGCCCCGGCTCGCTGTAGGCCCAGATGTTCCCGCCGCTCTGCTTCACGATCCCGTAGACGGTCGACAGCCCCAGGCCGGTGCCGAAGCCGGGCTTCTTGGTCGTGAAAAACGGTTCGAAGATCCGCCCCATGACCTCCTTCGGGATCCCCGATCCCGTATCGCTCACCGCCAGCATGACATACGCGCCCGGCCGCACCCCCACGTGCCGCGCGGCATACTCCTCGTCGAGTTCCACGCTGCGGGTCTCGATCACGATCTCGCCCCCGTCCGGCATCGCATCCCGCGCATTGACCACCAGGTTCATGACGACCTGCTCGATCTGCCCCGGGTTGGCCTTGATGCGCTCGAGCCCCTCTGCGGGCACGAACCGGATCGAGATGTCTTCCCTGACCATGGGGCGCAGCATGTTCATCATCTGCTCGATCAGGTCGTTCAGGTTCATATGCTCCACCTGCAGGACCTGGCCGCGGCTGAAGGTGAGCAGCTGCCGCGTCAGCCGCGAGGCCCTGCCGCAGGCCTCCCGGACAGATGCCGTTGTAGCGCGCAGCGGCTCGGTCTCCGGCAGCCCGCTCTCCAGGAGATCGACATAAAGCTCGATAACCGTCACCACATTGCTGAAGTCGTGGGCGATCCCGCCCGCCAGCCGCCCCACCGCCTCGAGCTTCTGCGCCATGTAGAACTGCTTCTCGAGGTGCGCGGCCTCCTTCCTCGCCTCGACCGCAGCCCTGCCCTGGGCGATCGCGTCGAGGGCATGGGCCAGATCGGCGGCCATGTCACAGAAAAGCGTCCGCTCCTCCTCGTCGACCGCATGGCCCCTCCCGCGGACCACGAGCACATACCCGTAAAGGGTCGACCCATGCTGGATCCGGCTGCACAGACAATCCTCCCGCCCGCCCGAGGAGTCCTCCCCGGAGCCTTCCCCAATCCAATCCCGTATCTCGCCGTTCAGGGCCTTCGCGACCCACCGCTCCAGGGCCGCCTCCTCCCCCGCCGTCGCTACGCTGAAGGGCATACCCTCCCCCTGGGGCTGGAGCGCGATCAGCGCCGCCCTGTAGCTCCGCCAGGTCACCAGGATATGGCAGACGGCCTCCGTCAGCCGCTGCGGATCCGTCTCTCTTCCAATCCACCGCGTCACCTCCCGCAGGGCGTGGAGCACCCGGTTCAGGTGCTCGATCCGCTCCTCCGCCTCCCTCCGCCCGGAGATGTCCCGCACCAGGGAGAGGAGCCCGGCGATCTTCCCTTCCGCGTCGCGCACCGGCGCAGCCACCACCTCGGCAAGGAACGTGCCCCCGTCCTTCCGCCGGGTCACGAGTTCGTAGAAATCGACGACATAGGTGACCTCCCGGTTGTAGTGCAGCTTGCCGTGCTCGAGGAAGGAGTCCTCGTCCGGGTGGAGGAAGCGCGTCGACCTGCCCAGCACCTCCCAGGCCTCCCAGCCGAAGATCCGCGTGAAGGACGGGTTGACCTGGAGGATCCTCCGGCCGGTGTCCGTGTAGATCATGGCGTCGGGCAGGGCCTTGAAGATCTGATCGACCTCGGCGCGCTTGTTCCTGAGCTCGGCGATGGTCTGTTTGCGCTTGGTAATGTCGCGCAGGATGGCCAGATTGGCCGGCGCCCCCCGGTATTGGATCAGGCCGGCGTTGATCTCCACGTCCGTGGCCCCCCCGCCCCTGCGGGGAAGTTCCAGTTCGAGGAGCCCCTCGACCGGCCTTCCGGCCATCCGGCTCCGATGCCGATCGAGCACCAGGGAGGCATCCTCTTCCTTCACGAACTCCGTAAACGGCCGGCCCTCGATTTCCGCCTTCGAACACCCCACCCAGCCGGCGAACATGCTGTTGCACAGCTCGATCCGCTCGTCCTGGATGATCATGATGCCGTCGTTCGCGCGCTCGACCAGACTCCGGTACATCTCCTCGCGCTCCGCGAGCGCGTCCTGCGCCGCCTTCTTCTCCGTGAAATCCTCGAGCAGATTGAGCGTCGCGGGCCTGCCTTCCCAGTCGATCCGCACCGTCTTCAGGTGGACCCACCTGACCGAGCCGTCCTGGCGGAGAATCCGGAAGGGGTAGCTTTCCGGCGGCTTTTCGTTCTTCAACCGCTGAAAATGCCGCTCAACCACCATCGCCCGATCCTCGGGGTGGATGAAATCGGCGAAGCTAGACCCCCGCAGCGTCTTTGCGTCGTAGCCGACCAACTCCAAGGCCTTTGCATTCCCGAACTCGAACCGGCCATCCTGGGCGACAAAAATCCCGTCGTTCGCATGCTCCACCAGCACGCGGTACTTCTCCTCCGATCGGCGCAGCTCCTCCCCCGCCGCACGCACCCGGCGGAGGTACCAGAGATGGACCGCCAGCAGCAGAACCACAACTGCCGTCACAACAACAAGCGTCGTCATGTCAACCTCGCAAGGTCGTTCGTTCAGTCCTGATCGAACAATAGGCGGATCTTGACCGCAAGATCCTTCATGGTGAACGGCTTCTGGATGAATGCGATCCCCTCGTGGATCATCCCGTGGTGAGCGATGACATCGGCGGTGTATCCAGACATGAAGAGGCAGACGAGACCGGGGTGCGTCGACAGGATTTTATCTGCCAGATTCTTCCCGTTCATCCCCGGCATCACCACATCCGTGAGGAGCAGGTCTATTTCGTCTGCATGCTTGTGCGCGAGCATGATGGCTTCTTCGGGCGAAGAAGCGCTCAGCACGCGATAGCCCAACCCCGCAAGCATCCTGGCCGTCATTCGGAGCGCCGCAGGCTCGTCCTCGACCAGAAGAATGGTCTCGCTGCCGCGCGGGAGCGAGGCGTCCAACACCGCTTCCTGCGGCTGCATCTCCTCCCCGCAGTGGCGCGGAAGATAGATCTTGAAGATGGCGCCCTTCCCGGATTCGCTCTGCACATCGATCCAGCCCCCGTTCTGCCGCACGATGCCGTACACGGTGGGCAGGCCGAGCCCGGTCCCCTTGCCGACCTCTTTCGTCGTGAAAAACGGCTCGAACAGATACGGCAGGGCCTCCTTGTCCACGCCGCAGCCGTCATCGCTCACAGACAACAGGACATACTCGCCGGAGACAGCCTCCGGGTGATCGTCGTATTGCGCGGCCACCAGATGGACATTCCGCGTTTCGATGACGATCTCCCCGACATCCTCGATGGCATCCCGGGCGTTTACGCACAGGTTCGCCAGTATCTGATCGACCTGCGACGGGTCGATCAGGATCGGCCAGAGATTCCTCCCCGGGTGCCAGAGCAGGGCGATGTCCTCCCCGATCAACCGGCGCAGCATCTTCAGGAGGGGTTCCACCGTTTCGTTCAAACTGAGGACCCTGGGCTCCACGACCTGTTTCCTCGCAAAGGCGAGCAACTGCCGCGTCAAGAGCGCAGACCGCTCGGCAGCCCCCTGAATCTCCCGCAGACCCGCCGCCATGCGGTCGCCCGGCTCGAGCTTTCCCAGCAGGATTTCAGCGTGCCCCAGGATCACGCTCAACATGTTGTTGAAATCGTGGGCGACACCCCCCGCCAGACGCCCCACGGACTCGAGCTTCTGGGCCTGCGAAAGCTGTTCCGAAAGCTCCTTCCTCTCCTTCTCCGCCTCCTTCCATACGGTCACATCCTCCATGCTGGCCATGAACCCGACGAGCACTCCATCGATATCACGAATCGGTGCAACGGACAGCCTCCCATCGAACCGCACCCCGTCCTTCTTCCGCCGGACGACCTCGAGGCCCGAGATCACCTCCCCCTCGGCGACCCGCCTCCGGATCGCCTCGAACTCGCGCGCCTTCTCCTCCGGAACGGTGGGCAGCGGCTTCCCGACGACCTCATCGGCGCTCCAGCCGAACAACCTTTCCGCCGAAGCGTTCCATGAGAGGACACCACCCTCCAGGTCGACGGCATACAGCGCCAAGGGCGAGCACTCGATCATAGCCTTCTGCAGTTCTTCGCTCTCCCGCAGCCTCTCGTCGACCCGCTTGCGCTCGATGGTCTCCCACGTCACATCGGCCAAAGCCGCCACCCGTTCGGCGTCTTCTTCCGTGTAAGGCACGGGCTTGTTGCCCACACCGAGGATCGCGACGACGCTTTCTTTCCGCAGCACCGGCACCAGTAACTCCCGGACCAGTTCGGGATGGCCCTCCGGCAGCCCCTTTTTGCGGGGCAGGGCCTGATAGTCGTTGTGGATCACGGGGTTTTTCGCCAAAACGCAATCCGCCCAGACGCCGGCCCGATCGAGGGTGCAGTGCAGTTGCTTCGCCTCCACCCGGCAAATCTCCGTGGTCGAAGGCGACCATTCTTGAAGCGAGATGGATTTCTGGTCGGCCGCCACGAGGGCGAAAAAGGCCGTCGGGCTCCGCACGAACGTGCTGATCTCGTCCAAGGCACGCTTCAACACCTCATCCAGACTGTGGTCGGCCGCGAATTCGATCAGATCGAGCTGGATCTGCGTCATACGCTCGGCGTGTTTGCGGGCGGTGATATCCATCAGCGTGCCGCAGACCCGCAAAGGCCGCCCCTCCGAGTCGCGTTCCGTCACGCGCCCCCTGTCCAGCACCCAGATCCAATCGCCCGACTTGTGGCGGAGCCGATGCTCCGTCTCGTAAATCTGCGTCATACCCACCAAGTGAGCATGAAATCGCCCGATTACATACGACTTGTCCTCCCGGTGGACGAGCGCTTCCCAACTGCGGAGATCGGGTTTGATCTCGCCCGCCGCATAGCCGAGCATGCGGAACCAGCGCCGATCATAGATCATCGTGTCGCTCGGCACATCGAAATCCCAGGTGGCCGATTCAGCGGCTTCCACGGCCAGCCTCAGACGCTCTTCGCGATTTCTGAGCGCCGCCAAGCCTGCCTTACGCGCGCTGATATCCCTCCAGGAACCAGCCATTCCCACGACCTGCCCGTCCTTGACAACAGGGCTCTGCCTGCACTCCACCCAGACCGGATGGCCGTCCTTGTGCACGGCCTCGATCTCATAGGGCGGCTGGGCCTCGCCCGTCTCGAAAGCGGCCGCGGCCCGCTCCTCGGCAATCTGGTTCAGGGGGTTGTCCGTCATCAAGTCCCCCCAACGGGCCATGGCCTCTTCCGGCATGTACCCGAGCACCGTTTCGATCTGGGGGCTCAGATAGGTCGGAACCCCCTTCGCATCGCAGGCATAGAAGACGGAGGTGCTATGTTCGACGATGCCGCGGATCCGCTCCTCGCTCTGCCTCAGCCGCCTCTCTGACTTTTTCAAGATCCCGGCGCCTCCCCACAAACCGGCGAGGCCCAAAATCCCGATCGCCGCGTGCGCCAGAACCACCAGCATCCGATGGTCGCCGAACGCCGCGATATGCGCCGAAAGCGGGGTCGACACACTGATACCCCCGCCGATATCCCCCTCCCGATAGCCCTCCGACCCATGGCATTTGAGGCACTCCTGCTCGACCACGAAAGGCCGCATGACCCTGAGATGCGGCTCCCCGTCCAGGACCTCGACCGACTCGACCTTCTTCACACCCCTTTCGAAGGCCTTCAACGCCTCCGCCTCCCAAGGGTCCGGCCCGTTCTCCGGCCGGAGCGGATTCAGGCTCGTGATATGCCCCCGCAGGCCGTACCGCTCGCGCCCCAGTTCATGCACCTGGCGGGTCATGTAGGCCGGACTGACCAGGGTGAAGGTCTTTCCATCCGTCGTGGTGATATCCCGCTCCGGCAAATGGCTCAGATACGGGTTCGGCGGGGTCGTCTCCGTCGGCGGCACGTAGACCCCGCCATGCATGGACACCCACCGGCGGTAAACGACGTCCTTCTCAATCGAGGCGGCGGCCTCCGATTCGGCCAACACCATCAGCGAGCGCCGCATCTGCCACTGACTCCATACGGCCGACCCGATGATCCCGAACACCCAGATCACCCCCGCGGTGATCGCCAGTACCTTCCGGATATTTTTCATCGCAAGAACCGTCCCTTCAAGACCTCGATCTGCGGCCAAACCTCTTTGAGCCCGTTTTTCCAACCCCTCACCCGCACAGGACCCAGCCCATGACCTCTCCCTGCGCCTCCCAGGCCGACACGGCCCAGGGCCGGCTGCCCCCGCCCGAAGACCCGCTCAACTCCACCTTCCGATGGCTCCGATCGAGCAGGGCCGAGCGCATCGCACCGATGAGCGCCCCCCGCGATTCCTCCGCAAAAAGGCTGGCAATGTGCCGGTTCACGATCTCCGCAGCCGGCAGACCGAAAAGCTCGAGCGCGGGCGGATTGGCGCTCAGCACCCTGGCATCCTTGTCCACCACGACCACTCCCATCGCCAGACTCTCGAGGATGCTCCGCTCGCCCTTCAGGACCTCCATCAACTCGACCGCCGGCTGATTGAACCCTGCAGCCTCATCCCGCTCCTCCGGCTCGAAGAAAAACCTCGGCGGGGGCCGGCCGCCGGTTTCGATGTAGCCGAGCAACCTCTGCACCTGTTCGGACATCTGCTCGAGCGGCCCCTTCGCCATGAAGTAATCGGCTTCGATGCCGTCGAGCTGGTCGGTCAGCTCGACAAACAGCCCCGATACCGCCACAACCGCCTTCGGCTGCACGGGACAGTGCCTGCGGATATACGCGATGACCGCCCGGCCGTCGATCTTGGGCATGATGATGTCGCAGAAGACCAGGCTGAAAAACCCGTCCTGCAACCGCGCAATGCCCTCCTTGCCGTCATAGGCCCTGTCGGCCGTGTAGCCGCGCTCATGCAGTTGATCGACCAGGAACCTCACGAAGAAGTAATCGTTGTCCACAATCAAGGCATTCGGGAAGAGCGCATGCACCGTCACCCCGACATCACCTCCTTAAGCGCCAGCTCGGCCGCGCCGCTAATGACAACCCCCGGCAAGAACCAGGCCCGCCCTCTTCAACGCCCACCCCCGCTTATGGCAAGGGCGGTCTTCACCTCTTTCCAGGTAAAGACCGCCCTTGCCGCAACCGCATCGCCATGGTAGGATACGGGCATCCTGCTTCGAAGGAGCCGTTTCCGCACACTAACACCCCGCTCGGGCCGATATGAAACGCAGACTCACAGTCCTCATTCCCCTTCTATACCTTATTGTCACCGGCTGCTCCCTGGCCCCCATCGAGGCTTACCCCGGCCCGGATCTCCCCGAAGAGCGCCTGGCCCTGATCATTCACGGGAACCAGGAGTACCGCTCGATTAGAACTGGGAATAAATGAATGGTTCAAACTCGGTTGGAACAAAGACCAAGCAGAGGTAAAAGATTAGAAACAGGGTAGTCATAGAGAAAAAGTTATTTTTTTCAAGAATCATCACCGATTGGAATCTGGTCAGGTAGACCCCATGTAAAATGGCAACCGTTGATATCAGAAAGATAGCCAAGGGCGGATACCAGCCAAATCCGTTGTCTAATCTGAATAGGGCGCGAATGACTGTACCCGCCTGGCTAAAAGAACTGGCCTTGAAAAAAACCCACGCGATTATTATAAAAAACAATGTGCTAGTCCATTGAAGGAACCTAAAGCCGACTTCATTTTTATTTTGTAGAGTAGAAGCCATGGATTTTTGTTCCCCACGGATCATTCGTTCCACTACCAGGGCCACACCATGCATTCCCCCCCACGCCACAAAAGTCCATGCAGCACCATGCCATAATCCACAAAGCAGCATGGTTGCCATCAGATTCACATAGGTGTGAAGACTTCCATGTCGATTGCCACCGAGAGGAATATAAACGTAATCTCTGAACCATAAAGAAAGCGAGATATGCCAGCGACGCCAAAATTCCGTGATACTCGATGAGAGATATGGAATCCTGAAGTTCTCGTTCAGATCATAACCGATGACACGCGACAAACCTATGGCCATGTCCGAATAACCTGAAAAATCGCAATAGATCTGGACGGTAAATGCAACGACCCCGAGCCATACCGTTGGAGCATTCAGCAAATCCGCATTTATAAAAACTGTATCAGCAAAAGCTGCCAAGCGGTCTGCGACAAACATCTTTTTCGCAAGACCTATGACAAATTGTCGGACCCCCTGAAATACTCTTTCTTTCGACTGTACCGGAACGGCATTTAACTGCGGCAAGAAATCGCCGGCACGAACAATTGGACCAGCAACCAGTTTTGGGAAATATAGAACAAACAGTAAAAAATCACCGATATCTCTGCAAGCTTTCAAATGGCCACGATAAACATCGATAACGTAGCTCATCACACTAAAAGTGTAGAAAGAAATACCCAAAGGTAAAATGAGATTCAGCGTACCAACATCCAGACCAATTTCCATTAATGCGACGCTGAATACTTCAATGAAGAAGTTCACATACTTGAAACAGCCTAGCAATCCAAGATTAAGAACAAGGCAAACAGCCAGAATGGCCTTTTTCGAAAGCTGGTGCTTATTTGTGCCGAGCATCCGCCCGGTGACGTATCCGCTCAAACCTTGTGCTAGGATTAGCGTTAAGAATCGCCAGTCCCAATAAGCATAAAAATATGCGCTTGCAAGTAACAGAACACTTTTTCTGGATCGATTATGCCTGATAACAAATAACAGAAAAAGAATAATAAAGGTAAAAATTATAAATTCTAACGAATTAAAAATCATTTAAAGGCACAATCTTCTCAAGTGCACCACAGATCGCCTCGGCTGTTAATAGGTGCCCAAATTCGTTCAGATGTCCAACAGACAATTGCCCGTTGTGAAATCCACGTGCAAACCGACGATTTAACTTAACGCCATCAATGAATTTATAAGTCAAATCCACAAATAGAATTTCATGTTCATCACATATTGAGCGGAACTTAGCGATTAAACCCTCTTGATCATCAACACATATAATCTCTCCGTCACTCAGTCTTGGGATTTCAGGTAAATAGACGATTATTAATGGTTGCCGTGATGTCTGTCTGAGCTTAGAAAGTGCAAAATACCATGCATTGATAAGGGACCTGGTGGGAACAGACCAATCCTTGCTTGCCAAAAGCTCAACTTTCTGCACAATCGGGCCTGGAATAAACCGCAGCCCATGGGTGGAAAGACGTTCGCGCAAAGCCCGGATTGGCTGCCATAAAGCCAAAAATGGGTAGCTGCACCCAGCAGTGTCAACCTTTCTCAGCAACTCGTTTTTTCGCTTATCAATTTTTTGGTGGGGAATAAAGGCGAAGTTCGGTTCGAGAAAGCTCGTTCCATCAGGAGTGATATCCTTAAGGCCATGTTCGCCAAGGACAATGATATGTGCGACAGGCGTTATAATTTTTTCTAATCGTGGAATCAGGTAAACATAATCAGCAACAGACCAGTAGCTTTGCGCCATTCCGAAGAAACGAATCCTTCCTTTATGGTTTTCATTCCAAATATTCGTAGCCTGTTGAGACAATTTGCATGAATCAGGTACTTGTAAGGCCTCTACATGTGAATCTCCCCAAATACTGACGACAGCACTGCTTCCAGCATCCATCGACAGGTTACGGATGCCGCTGATACCCATTTCACCAAAATGGGTATCAGCCCATCCTTCGTCACGTTCGCGATGAATATAACCTCCGGAAAAAACGAATATATTTAGTTCATCGTTCCAATCGTAAACTTTTAAATTGGAAATGAAGAAAGGGGCGGTTAGACATACAAGAAGCAAGGCAACAACTGCACTTAAAAGCACAAGAGTAAGTTGTTTTAATAAATAGGCCGAGATTTTTGTCAATATAAAAATCCGATGTTTACCAATGATCCTAATCCTTCACGAACCGGATCAGGCTTCGATAGGACAAACCGGCTCGAGAAGTAAGGGATGCCCGGAGTGAGGGGAGTGCTCTCCCAATAAGTCCATTTCCTGGCATGACTCCCGTAGAACCCAGCATTGCGGAGGTTATCGAAAAACCCCAACCCGGTCGCTGTGCCCCCTGGCCTGCTCTATCAGGATAAAGGTCCCCACGATGTTGCTGGGCTGGAAGAAGACGATGCCTTGTCCAGTCGAAGCTTACTCCCCCGTGCCCTTGCTCTGCTGCGCTCGAGAGGCTGTTTTGTTGATGGAAAACGCCCCCTGCCCCTGATATGGCACCTCGTTACAACGCAAGACTGAAACGCACAGGATGCCTCGCTCGCCGCAATCAAAAAGGTGTTTTACCCTGACGGTTAACTCTCCGCACCCAGTGCACATCACCCCTCGACCGGCCGACCAGATCTATGCCGTAGGATCGTCTCCATTGAAGACACATCCATGTCCGTGGAGTCTGCAGACGAGCGTATCTCACCGCCCTCCCAAAAAAGCCTTTTCAGATCCACAATCAGCCTGCCGGTCAAAATCTCATTCCCTTCTCCGTTCAGATGGCGCAGGTCGTAGAACCATTCATGCCGGTGCTGATAATCCCGATTGTAGTCCAGAAAGACCACCTTGTCGTTTTTTCCGGCCACGTCCCTGAACACCTGCAGGACCCCCTCCTGGCCCTCCGGATCGATGGCGTTCAGGAGATCCGCCACCGGGATGTACACCAGGACCACCGTGATTCCTCTTTTCGTCAAAAAATCGATGGTTTCGAGAAAGCAGCCCCGCGCATCGGGGTTGTTGCGGATCCCCCGCGCCGCCTCTCTTTCTAGGAACCCCTGAAGATCTTCTACCCGCATCCGGCTGGTCTTCTTGTTTTCGACCCTGCCGAGCAAGCCCCTCAGCGCCACGTTGATGGTCTGGTCCCGGAAGCGGGTCGTCCGGATCGCTTTGGCCGAGTAAAATTCCTCACAGGTCACCTCCCGCCGGAGATAGCGGCACATGACCGGGTCGTCGATATAGGGCAAAAAGAGCGTGTAAGACGCGGAGCTGAGCCCTTCCGTGTCGAACAGCCGCGGGTCCACATCGTAGATCACCGTCTTCACCGAAGGCTGCCTCTCCACGAACTGCCGCACCATCCACAGCCGGTCCAACGCATTCGCCCCGGCCGTGGCATACTTGGCCACGGGTACGCCCAACTCCCGCTCCAGCCGCTCCGCATCTACCCCCAGAACCATGTGCGAATGCCCCACACACAGGATCTGCGCCGCCTTGTCCAGCCCGTAGTACCGGTCCCTGCCCTGTTTCAATACATGGGAGATACCGATGTCCCCCGCAAAGAAGAGGGTGCCGATGATCAGGGCCTTGATCAGGTGCGCTTTGATCTTCCCTCCTCATCAACCCGGGTAGTCAGCACTTCTCTCTTCGATGGGGCAAAAAAAGGATCCTACGGCCCCTCCCCTCGGATTCCAACCGGACAGGCTGCGGCCTGCAAGCCGCCGCCCTCAAGAAACCACAACCCTTCCAGGTCTCTCCTTTCTGCACCATCCCCTTTCAGAATTGAAAGTAGATGAACTGCCGGCTGCTCACCCCCAGGAGGGTGATCGCCAGGAGCCCCAGCGCATATCCGGGGTAGCGCAGGAACGGGGGGATCGCCTGGACCAGGTTCACCCGCTTCCGCGCCCCCGCATAGCTAAGCCATTCCAGACCGGCAAAGACACCCGCAGCCGCAAAGGCGAGGAAGGTGGAAAACTGGCTCGAGAGCATACGCACCGGCAGTTCGACATCGATGAACATGTTCCGGATCAGCACAAAGGCCTCTCCACTGCTCTCCGCCCTGAAAAACACCCAGGCCAGGGACACAAGGTTGAAGGTGACGAACACCTGCATCTCCGCCTCGAACCGGCCCTTCATTCCAATCCTACGCCGCCCTCGGTCTCGCACCGTCACTGTGTACTTGCCAATCAGGTAAAAAACGCCGTGCAGCCCGCCCTAAAAGACGAAGGTCCACGCCGCTCCGTGCCACAGACCGCTCAGCAGGAACACCAGCATGATGTTCAGTGCCCATCGACCCGCAGCCGCCCGGTTGCCGCCAAGGGGGATGTACACATAATCCCGGAACCACGATGTTAGGGTGATGTGCCAGCAGCGCCAGAACTCCCGGACGGATTTCGCCATATAGGGGAAATTGAAGTTGCGGCTCAGTTCGATGCCGAACATCCTTCCACAGCCGATGGCCATGTCCATGTAAGCGGAAAAATCGCAGTAGATCTGGAGGGAAAACATCCATGCGCCGATGATCGCCGTTTTCCCGTACATCCCTTCCGGATCGCCGAAGACCATATCCACATACATGCCCATCCGGTCTGCGACCACAAGCTTTTTGAACATCCCCCAGAAAAAAAGCTGGACCCCTGACACAAAAAGACCGCTCTGAAACAAAAACGGCCTTTTGATCTGGGGCAGCAGCGCCACCCCCCGTTCGATGGGACCTGAGATCAGCTTGGGGAAAAACGCCAGATAGAGGGCATACCTCACCAGGCCGGATTCAACCGCAATCCTCCCCTTGTAGACATCCGCGCAGTAGGATACAGCCTGAAACGTGTAAAAGGAGATCCCCACCGGCAGCAGCAGATCGAGATGATGTACGGCCCAGGGCCCGGCCCAGACGGAACGCAGCGAGTCGTTGAAGAAATTGTAGTACTTGAAAAAGGCCAGCGGCAGGAGGTTGAGCACCACCGCACCAATCAACACCTGCTTTTTTTACAGAAGTACGCCTCGGGCTTCTGAGTGCACGAAGCCCGCAGGACAGAACTCGGAGCTTCGATATCCGTGGCGGATGCCATCCGAATTCCAGCCAGAAAACTGACGAGGGTGACATACACGAGCACCAGCACAAACCACGGCTGCCACCAGGCGCAGAACAGGCAACTGCCGGCCAGGAGGACCCCAGGGCCGAACCGGGCGGGGGCAACGCGCCAGACGATTAGCAGGCCTGTAAGGAAAAAGTAGAATTCGAGGGAGGTGAAAAGCATACGGCAGGATGTAAGAAAACCGAGGCCAGAAGCGTCGGCCTGTGGGGGCCTGACGCCGAGTGGGTTACCGTTTCTTGCTTACGAAGGGATCCGCCCTGTTGAGTCTTCTGTTGATTATACACCTGATGGCCGGGTTTCCGTCGGTTACCCGACTGCAATCTTCAAAAAAGAGATAGTGCCAGTCAAGGGCATAGTCGAACCAGGTTCGGTTTCCTCCATTCAGTGGTTCATCCCTCTACTCTCCGAATTCGGACATCGGATATCGGGCCTCTGGCCGCTAGCCATCCGACTTCCGGCCACTAAGACGTCCTTCGATGATGCTAAACCATAAAGGGAGCATCGTTCCTAAGATCGTCAGAATGACGATATATATCCGGGGAGGGATACAAGAATCGAGCCCAACTCGATGATAGACCAAATAAAAAATGCCAATGACCAAGGAGTTTAGGAGATAGATATAGAAGGAATGCCTGCCGATGCTTTGAAGCAGCTTGATTTTTCCAACCCACCGGCTAGAGGATACATACAGAATGCTGACAATGCCTGCGACGCTGGTCGCCTGATACATAACCGTCACTGTATGGGTAAACACATTCACCCAGAGAAGCGTGAACAGGCATAGAAAAGGCAAGCCCCATCTGGGTAAAACCGTTTCGAAAAACCCCATATGGTCGGCCATCAAGCCCCCGGTGATGAAAAAGAAAAAGTATTTGCCGACCAGATTCAAGGAAAAGATGTATGGCAATGGAACAAACGTCAGCATAAAAGCAGCCAAGGCTATCAAGTACAGCAACTTTCGGGGAAGTATTTTCAGTAGGGGTATGACGGCATAAAAGATGAGCAACACATACAGGTACCAGAGGAAACCGGCGCTGCCCCGGATAGGTGAAAACAACATCTTGTATATCTGAGCGGGAACATCCTCGATCCCATATTTCTTCAAATACAAATCCGTAAGGATATAGAAAACCGACAACAGAAAATAAATGGGAATGAACTTCCGCCCCCTTTTGAAAAGATATTGTCTGTAAGCCTTAACGGACTCGATGGGTCTATAGGCATAAAAAACCAAAAACCCGGACAAAAACATAAAAACCGGCATATGAAACTGGTAGAGAAAATCCCGAAGTGGGCCATAAATGGCATCTTGTCTGAAATCTTCGAAATAGTTGTGTCCGAAGACAACCAAGACCATCGTGATCCCGGCAGCCGTATCGAACCTGTGCAATCTCGGTTTGGGCGGTTCAGGCACGATGGGGAAGGATAGGGGCAGGGGGTATAACTCTGGTAAAAACTTCCAGGAGTTTCCGATAAACCGCTTCCTGGCTGTAACAAGTCCCCGCTTTGATCCGCCCGGCCTCGCCCATTCTGAGGCATTCAGACGGATCAGCATAAAGCCGCTGAATGGAGCCGGCCAATTCAGAAACATTGCGTGGTTCGACCAGCAGCCCGGTTTTTTCGTGATCCACGATTTCACGCACCGCACCCAACCGGGATGCAATGACCGGCTTGCCGGCTGCCATGGCGCTTGCGATCACATTGGGGAACCCCTCGAAACAGCGCCCGGGGAAGACGAGGATTCGGGACCGCCGGTAAAATTCATCCAGCGCACTCCCCGTGAGGAACCCCATCCAGCAGACATTTTTCGGTGATTTGTCCGGCAGGCCCGGCATCTGGTCATAGTTGCCAGCCAAGGCAAATGGGACTTCCGGGAGCCGTTCCGCCGCTGCAACAAAATCCTCGATCCCCTTTTCCGCGCTGATACGGCCCACAAAGGAAACCAGAACGCCCGGATCGCTGGAGGATGGCTTCGCTGACAGAGGGGCGACGTTGGGCACGACTGCCAGTCGTTCCGGGGCGATGCCGCCTTGAATAAATCGCTGCCGCTGAAACTCCGACAACACCACAAACATGTCCACGTGATCCACAATCCGTCTGCTGATTCGCGCCGCTGCATTGCGCAGCGCATATCCCAGACTTTTAAACAGATCGTCTTCGCAGTTCCGAATCACGCACCAGTATTCTTTCCCCCCCAAACAGCGCTCGCAAACCTCTCCGTGGCACAGATGAAGCCCATTCGGACAGAACAGTCTATAATTAGGGCAACGCATGATAATCGGAATGGCAAATTCGCGCAACACCTTTAAAATAGAAGGCGAAAGAAACGGATAGAGGTTTTGGACCAAGGCGGCATCGACAGGGTGCTCGCTCAAAAATAAACGCAACGCCTGTGCGGCCCCATGGCTGTGAATCCCGGAATAAAAAGCCCGGACTTTTCCCCGAATACCCTCGATCCCCGCAGAAGAGCGCAGAAACCACGAAACTTGATGAGCATTTTCCTCCAGCATGCCCGCAATGGCCCTGAGTGCATGTTCTTCCCCGCTGATAGCGCCGTATTGATTATGTAATAAAAGCAACCGCATCCGAAGCCTTAACGCAATTCATTTTGTGAAAACCGAATTTTACTCCGTTTTAGGAATTTATGCTTCAATGCCGCAAGATCAATTCGAAGAAATGCCGATCCCCCAGATATTTTCATGTTGGCGATCTTTGGTGATCCATAGCTTCTAGCACTATAATGAACAGGATAGTTAACAATCTTCATGCCGAGATTCCAAGCTCCAAAAATTAGCTCATGGTCACCGAATGGATCAATGTTGTTCAGAAATCCCTCTTCGCACAATTTGATGAAATCATCCTTTCTCATCCCCTTCGTCCCGCAAAGCGTATCTGACAGCCATGTCCCTACAATAAAGCTCACCAGCAACGCAAATAACCGGTTTGCCAAATAGTTCAAAAATTGCATAGCTCGCTTTTCCATAGGGTAGCGAAAACGTGTTGCATTGACAAAAATGTTTTCTGATTTCGAAAGAATTTCATAAGCTCCGAGCAACTCTTCTGGAGGGACAGTAATGTCACCGTCAAGAATGATAACAACTTTACCCATTGCGCGTTTAAAGCCTTGCCAGACAGCGGCGCGCTTACCTTTACCCTCCTGCGTAAAGTAATGAATACAGCGATTAGGATACGCAGATGCTACTCTTTCTAACTCGGCCATGGTGCCATCCACTGAGTGGCCATCCACAAATAGCAACTCAGTTTCAACACCAAAGTTGGGCATTCGGCAAACGGCCGGTTCGATGTTTCCCTTTTCTTCTTTGGTAGGGATTAGTATTGTCAGTTCTATCATATGAGGATAGTTTCTTCTAAAGGTTCAATTTTCATAGCCTTGCCTTGGCAAAATTCCCCCGATACCAATCTACGGCCTTCTTAACTGCGGCGGGAAGCGGTGTAAATTTAAAATCCGGATAACGTTCCATCAGCTTGCGATTAGACACCGTTCGCTGAAACTGACCGTCTGAATATTTGGTATCGAACATCAATGGCTTAAAGTAACCAAATGCGTCCGCCACATACTGTCCAATCGTAGCGATGCTCACCTCCTGACTCTCATCAGGTGATAGGATTAACGGCTCTGCTTCGTCATAATGGAGGTATGCCCAGATAAAGAGTCTTGCAACATCAAGAGAGAAGATGAATTGCCGCAAAGGACGGCCTGAACCCCAGACAACGAAATCACCACCATTATTCATGGCTGCATGACATTTCCGAATAAGTGCAGGAATGACGTGGCTATTTTCAGTCGAGAAGTTATCATTGGGTCCAAAGATATTTGTCGGTGCGAGTGTAATATAATTTTGCTTATATTGTTTACGATAATATCTAGATTGCACATCTAGCATTCGTTTCGCATACGCATAGCCCTCATTAGAAGGATGGGGCGGTCCCATATGAATCATGGTTTCATCGATAGGCAATCTAATATGATCACTCAGACTCAGTTCCGGAAAAATACAGGTGGAAAGGCAGGATACCAGTTTTTCTACATTAAATTCTTTGCAGCACTGCATTATATGCATATTCATCAGCAGGTTTTTTTCGAGCATTTCAACCCCGTGATCCATGTTTTTATACAAACCGCCAACATCTGCAGCAAGATGGATTACGCCGTCAGGACGAACTTTCTCAAAAAGCGATAGGGTGGCTGTCTTGCTACAAAGGTTAGCATCACCAATATCCACGAATATAAAGCGGTACCCTTCCACCGGTTCGCGGGAAACTATTTGTTGTATTGCATAACCAACGGTTCCGTGACCGCCCGTGACCATAATTTTTTTCATAATTCCACTCCTTTATAATTTTATCCCAAATTAAGCGATTCCACCGACGTCAACGGTTCGTCGGTTCGCCGGCGACTGTATGTGATAAAGGTGCTACGTGTCAGGAAAGTTCTCGTGAGAAGCGATGGATATTCGATATGATCGGCAGAAAAAGACGATTTAGCGCGCGGAAATTACAATACAAGCACTGAAACAGACACTACAGGCACAAATATACAAATTGTAGTAACTTAAATGGGTGGTTTTGCGTCAGTTAACCATATACGTCGGTACCGCACCAAATTCTAAAGGAATTTTTATGCTTTAAAATCGCTTCATCAAGGCTTTAGAAAATTTCTGATGCGATCGATATAAGTTCGTGATCATTACTTCTATATACAGTTATTCCAAATAACCTTAACTCATTTTTTAAATTCTCAGTCAAATCAGGATTCGTTTTACTTAGCAAAATAAATCTGGCTTTGTGCCTTTTGATTAATAGCTCCCGCGCATGCAATTCTGTTTTGACATCAAAAAACTCTCGGATTTCATCACAGCGGGCTTTAATATCACTTACGAATGATTCGTTAGTCGAAGTCGCTATGACCTTCCCTCCAAAGGAGGGGACCATATCCGCATTGTCCAACCCTGTAATGACAACATCTTGAGATGACACATAATCTTTAAGAAACGTAAGGGATTCATAGGTGCTATCCCTTCCAGGATGAAACCTATAAATTCCTAACGCAAGAAAATACAGGCTCATGGCGATTATGACCGCCCTAGTGAATTTGAAAATCATGGCAGTTCTAAACCGCATCAACTTTCCCGACGTAGTCATTTGAATTGCCCGGGCAAACCATTCCCCAAGGACAAAATGAAGAATGAACATTATCTGAACAATAATTCTACCATATCCATAATTTTTAGTAATATATCCATAAACATATATAATTGAAAACATCACAGCCATGTAGCCCATTGGATCATATCGATTATAACGCAATCTAGAGATAATTAAAGGCAATCCCAAAAGCGCCGGCCCCATTCCTAATAAAACATTGTGGTACATCCAATAATTGCCAAGATGATAACTTACAGACTTTCCTGGGGCAACAACATCAAAAAAGGGATAATAAGGCCATAGCTGTGCCAATCCAAAACCGCCAACCACTGCCCCGCATATCAGCAACGCTGGCATCAGGCATCCCTTGGCCAACCGACTGAGAGCAATCGCTCCCAGGCCCGCCACAAGGCCCATCCCTGTTTGAGGGTTGGATAAGAGCACTATTCCCGAAATAACTGCCATAGAAAAAATCTTTACCCACTTATTCTTCCCTTCGAGGGTGATCGCCCATCCCCAGACAATGAGCGTACAAGCGATGGAAAATGCTGAAGGATAGGGTATAACATTTCCAATGGCCTTTAAATGCAGAAATCCACTCCACATCCACGGATATGGACCCCACATAACCAACGAAAATAAGATGGCATAAAAGGGCGTATCTTTTGCAGTGCTGATCCTGGTAACAAAAAATCGCATAGCATAAAACCAAAACGCAAGATTTAGAACCGCAAAAGATGATAAAACTATGATTGGATGTATCGCTAATAGCCGAGCCAAAAAAGCCAGGACGAGCAAATAGGGAGAATACATTTCATAAGGAGTATTGATATTTAGTCTCGGATGCCCTGGATCAACGAAATTGTCAGACAATGCCGCTACAACAGCAGAATGTTGCCAAAAGTCGCCTTGCCAACGTTGGTTATAAATTTGGCCTATTACAAGTGCCAATACAATTATGAACAGGATAATAAACTTATATTTATAAGCAATTTTGCCCAATGAAAGAATACAATTCTGGGGAAACGAACTTAAAACGGTCAGTCGGTTCATCGCCAGAAAAACTTTGAAAGACTTAGTATTTTTATTATGCACGCCATCCATTCATCAGAACTGACGTATCAAATTTTCTTGGTGGTTTGCTGATAATAGGAAAAATGCTGAAGCGCCAAAAAACTCGAAAAAACAATAATTGGGACTGCCCAAAAATTACCAATAAAAGGAGATCCGAGGCAATTTACCAATCCTGCTGCAAACATTGCCCTGCAGCCAAGCGCGCTTTTCATTCTGATTTTGGTGGCCTTAATGTTTTCAGTGATAAAATTATAAAAGAACAAAAAAAACAGTGAAAGACCAACGAAGCCAATAGCGAGAAGGATATCCAAGAATATGTTGTGCGCGGTATTCGCGTAAAAACCGAGCGTGCGGGTCGCTATACCAAAACCACAACCAAACCAAGGATGATCAAAGACAAGAGGCCAGTAATATTTAAAAACGCTGACTCGCCCACTCCCGCTCATGACCCCTTCATAATTCTTGCCAGGAAAGAAAATCTGGAACATGGCGCTTTGCAAATCATCTGCGCCCGAGATCATCATGAAACTAACTAAAACAAGAAATAACAGAAGCGAAAAGGCCAGAAATCGATTTCTTTTGCTGAAGATGGCAGTCAGAACCCCAAAAGCCGCCCCGATGTTGCTGCTTGAACTGGTCGATATTACCAAAATGCCAAGTGATAATACGGCCAGCCTCCTAAGCACCCTTTTTCGTTCCTCATCGGGAGAAGTAAGCAACTCACCGAAGCAATAAGCGAAAATCATGGCGGCACTTGCAGCATCAATATGAAGTCCGGCGATTGATGAAACGCCCGTTTCCAACCACCTGCCACCATAAAATATAAACAGCGCACCAACGGCAAGAGTCAAGGCGCCCTTTTCAAGATTTTTTTGGCTGAAACAAGATAGCGATACATAGATTGCAAAGATGCTTATTAATACTTCATACGCTCTATACCCGCTGTAACTTGGCATTGGCGACCAAATCATACTTACAATGCCTAAACAATACATCGCGAGTAGGAATTCACCGCTGACAGGGAAAAATCTCTTGATAGAGGGATTTCCCTTTGCAAGCTTTTTCAGCACCAGGATCGTCATTATCCCAACTAAAATTATATCTACAAGCGCAAATGAATCGACGGTCGCGAAATTTTCCGCGGACCTTCCTCGGCGCAGCACCATCCTCCGAAAGGCAAGCCCCCAAATGCACAACCATATAGGTAACGCCCCTTTCAATTGATTCCAATAGGCAGCGGATTTATCAACTCGCTCAGTGGCGTTAGAATGGGTCAGCGGTTTCTTATATGCATCACTCATAGTTGCATACATGATATCAGAATACTTCTCTAGGAGAAAAATTTAATTTTTGAAAAAATGCAGCACAATAAATTTTAAGTCATTGCTCGAACTCGGTCGTTATCCACCTATGCTTGCCCGCTATAGATCGGCTCAATTCTGGTTTGTAGTCTAAATCGATAGAAATTGATTCACACAATGCGGTACGGATAGACGTTTTTAACCAATTTTCCTTTTTCAATGATAATGGTTTGCTGTCATTTGTTGTGATTGTTATGATTATTCGGAAATCGCGCCTCTGATGAACATTAAAAATCAATATATCGCTTAGTTGTTCTATGCAGTGTGTAATCATTTCTCCGTGGCAGAATCTTCCAGAAGGTGTTCGCAAAAAATCGTGGGTCCGACCTTTTATTTCTCCAAGAATTTCGCGACCATTATTCCCGCGCTCTATTTCTTTAGCCGTCATATCTCCAATTTGATATCGAAATAGAGGAAAATGGCTATCCCTTAGTTGCGTAACGATCAAGTCATATCCACCTGAGGGATTCTTGGAAGTGTCTACTAAAACGGAATTCTCGAAAATATGATAACCTCCCGAAGGATGTTCATACGCAATCATTCCACATTCAATACTTCCATATTCGCCCACTGCCGGACATCTTAAAATTTGGTCAATTATTTTTCTATGTTGTGGCAATATGGGCTCAGCTGCTAAAAACGCCGCTTTAAGGGTCTTTCCCAAGGGGGGGCGATCTGAGTTGGCCATCGCAAGCAGGAATGCTGCAGATGAATACGCATATAAAGATGCTGGTTGAAACGCGTCAATCTTATCATAGTATCTTCGCAACGATGATTCGTCTATTTGGTATGCGCTTAGTCTCATCCTCCGTCGCGCTTTATCGGTAATTGGGACCATAAGCCTATGATAAGTTCCTATCATTCCATGGCCAAATGTATGGGAATGCCCCCAAATCATCGCCTGCTTATCGAAAGGATCAACTCCCCACCACATGCGCGCCCAATACTGATCCCTCAAGCTTTCCAGATGTCCTTTGAGTTTCCAATATACCCTGGTTGGAATGCCAGTGGATCCCCCGGTCGACATCCATTTCCCTCGTGCGTGCCCATTCAACAAAAAATGTTTTGGATGTCTTGAAACCGCATTTTTGGTCGTTATTGGCATCAATGAAATATATTCTTCTATAGAAGAGAATGTTTCAGGTAAATTATGCTTCTTTTTTATACGTTGATAATACTTTGAGTTATTCTGAGCTTTTAGCCACCGCTCGTTAAGTTTTCGTAACCTTATATAATCTCGATCGGTCTTGGATAAACTCATAAATGATTCGCGCTTTTTGAACTCTTCTTCAAGCGGCCAATATCGGGGAAAAATCAATTGTAATAGTGATCTCATTATTTACCTTTTAAGTGCGATCCTGCAGGCATTTAGGATCGCCTTGGCCGCATGGTCCGGTGTATGGTTTTGCACGATCTCAAACGACTTTCTGCCCATTTCCGGGAGCCGGTCTCGCCCTGCCAGACATTTTTCAAGGCAGGAAACCGTATCCATTGAATCCAACGGATCAAAGACCCACCCGTTTTCAGGCGTGACCAGTTCCGGCCAGCAGCCGTTGTATCTAGAACACATGATGGGCAGTCCGCAGGCCATCGCCTCCGGCACAACCAAACTCCAGTTGTCCTCCAGCGTTGAAATCACGAAAACATCCGCAAGCCCATAGTACTGATGAATATGGCTATAATCAATCGCCCCAGCAAAAGTGACATTACGCAAGTTTGCCTCGCGGCAGATCGCCTCCAGATTCCCACGTTCAGGTCCATCGCCCACAACCAGCAGGTGAGGCTTCGCGTTATCTGCCCAGGCAAATCGTTTCCATCCTTCCAAAAACTCCGCTATTCCTTTGAGTTTGATGAGTTTGGAAACCGACAGGAAGACCACTGCATCCAATGGGATGCCCAGGCTTTGACGAAGCGCCGATACCTGGTCCAGCTGAAGATTCTTATGCTTATTATGGAGTTCTTTGACATCCGCCACCATGTGACCAATGGTAATTCTGTCCTCAGACATGCCCAATGATCGCGCATAGCCCCTTGAGAGACTGCCGTTGACACACATGGCATCAACAAAGGCTATAACCGCTTTTCGAAATATCCTACGGTACCACTGGGCATTACGTTCTGTATGCGTCGTACGTTCATAGCACACCACCAGGGGAATACCTTCTACTATCCGATAAACCAGTGCAGCCAGGGTCCATTGGGAGAAGCCGTCGCCGATTAACACATGAGGCTTGGATTTTCTAATCTCTCTCAGGATGCCCGGTTGCCAGGGTATGCGCAGTCGGGTGTTGGAAAACTCGCTGGTTATGTTGCCGTGAAAGCCCAAGGCACGCTCCCCTGCAAGGCCCACAGCCCGCTCGCCCAATATGTTACGCGCCCGCTGTATAACCCGCTCAGGGATTTTATCCGAAAAAACCACGCTCAACCTCCCCTCAACCAACTCATCAAGTGTCTCAAACACAGGCACCCGGTAGTCGAGGAAGGACCGGCAAACATAGGTAATTCGCATTTTACCTTTTTACGGTTGACAGTTTTTGTCCGACGGCCAACACTAGCGCCTTTTGATACTCCCTTAACCTCAAAAAACCACACGAGCTGGCCCAACCGAACGACCCTAGCCGATACCCTGCGAACATCAAGCGGGTTATCCATGTCATAGGCATTTCCTTGGCATAAGCTTCAAAGGTTTCTCTTGCTTCTTGATGGCGTCCCGCAAGAACCATATTGTGGACATAACTTGCGGCAACCTTTCCCCGTATTCTTTTAAAGGACGGCAAGACATCCTCTTTTATATTCGGCAAGACCCGTACTTGCCACATTTGCACCGTGGGACAAAATTTCCGGCGGGCAAAATATTTTTTTATCCAGCCCCCACGAGCAGCTTCCCTGGCCGAATCGCCGAACCAACAAGCTTCAGGAATGAAACCCCACGGACCTTTCGTAGCCAGAAAAGCCCAGAACTCAAGATCCTCACAGATGCGAAGATCGGTTCGTTGAATACCGTCGGTCCCCAGTTTGGAACTTCTTATCAGAGCCGTCCCGGTACGGATGTGATCATAGCGGGCCCAGAAATCAAAAAAATTTTCCAGCATGCAGGGCTTGCAGGGAATATCAGGTTGTCTTCCAAGTGGAGGAAAACTTATTGCTGCACCTTTTAAGGGCTGAATCTGCCACCCCGTGCTCACTGCTACAGCTTCAGGGTTGACCTCCATAAATTCAGTCGTGGCTCTAATAAATCCAGGGAGCCAGTAATCGTCCGCATCGAGGAAAGCAACATATTCACCCTTTGCGACAGCTAAACCAGAATTGCGGGCAGCCGCAGGGCCGAGGTTTGCTTGTTCCAGGTATCGGATACGATCTCCAAAGCTCTGGGCTACTTCAGCCGTTTTGTCCGTTGATCCGTCATTGCTAACGATAACCTCCAAAGGCGGCGGATCCTGATTCAGGGCGCTAAGAACGGCTCGGGATAGGCAGCTTTCGACGTTATAGGCGGGGATGATGACAGAGACGCCGCTTAGTTTGCAACACAACTCTTTGGACAGATTTTCATTCATATTCGGCACTGCGCACACAACCAACTTCTATAATAAGCACAGTTAGTCCTTTCTCGAGCAACTTATAGGGATCTGATGTTCGCACAAAGAAATATGCGCGGCATTGAAAGACAGCTCGGTTGCACACTCAAGACCACATTCACCAGAAATTCCATCGCTAGTTTCTGTAGATCGTGTTCCCTTTTCAGGACTTACCAATCAGTTCGACACAGCACTGAATGTGACACTATCGCGTCATATGGCGCCTAAGCACCCTTCCAGCTTGCCCAACAGTTCGGAGTGCGCAAACAGCCTTGGATTTTGCCTTCGATCCGCCTTCAATTTCTTCTCGGCTGCCCGCTGGGATATCTTGTATCGAGATTTAGCCCAGCCTAGGAGTTTTGATATGATGGGCTACACAAGAAATACTCAAAGTGACGATACCAATATCGCCTATCCAAGATAACAATCACAAAACATATCCATCAGCAATATCAAAAATATGGATTCTTTGGCAAATATAGAATTTCATATCCTTCTTCTCGCAGACCTTGGATTAAGGACTCTTCCGGCTCTTTTTTGAAAACAATTATCCCACCCAGGCCAAACCCAAGAAGACCCAACCGACAAAGCCCATTTTGCAGAGAGATGCCAAGTTTCGTCATTTTATAACACACATTGCAAATGTGTGCTGGCGTCTTTGATACTTTTTCGTCATAGAAATCATTCTGTTTTTTAAACGCAAAAAGTCTTTCTCCAAAATTAAACTACAGGGCATACAAAGCTATTTTTGTAAAAGATAATTCCGCATGATTGCAGCCATATCACAAACGACTTTATGCCAACTATATCTTTTCAAAACAAAATCTTGCCCTTTCAGCCCCATTATCCGCAGCAGCTCTTTGTTATCAAGAGCGTAATTTAACACGTTAGCTAATTGGTTGGCATCCTCATGCTCAACCATGAATCCCCATTCGCCATTATTAGTGAATTCAGGAAGAGCAAAACGTTTGAGGCCAACTATGGGCGTCTTGTTAGCAAGAGCTTCCAAATACGTAATGCCATTTGGCTCATGCAGAGCAGGCATGACATAAAGCGTTGCCTTACGAAACAGATCTAATGTAACAGAACGCGGTTGATTGAAGTAGTAAGTCACACCATCAATTCTATCATCCAATTCTGTTCCCACGACTGCAAGGTGCAAATCTGGGCGCAATTTCTTTAGCAAACGAAAAGCTTTTAATAGCAGTAGAAGCCCTTTGTATTTTTCTGTTCCTTTACGTAGAACAATCAATAACAAGTTGTTTTGATAGTTTTTCTCTTCAAGAAACGGATTTACGTTGACACCAAAACCAACATTATGGATTTTATTTTCATCTATTCCATAGGCGCTCATCATACACTGCCGTGTCCACTCGTTCTGCGTGAAAATTAAAGCCATGCGTTGAAGGGATTCCATATTGTTTAAGCCATAATGCCGCTTCCAAATACCTATACCTCGGCGGTTACCAGCATAATGCTGCATTTCAACTTCATGAAATGAATCAACATAGGCGGCAAATTTGGTTTTATATGCTATAGAACTAGGTATTATATAATCGGAAATAAACATTACGAAATCTGGTTTACATTTGAGTTGCAAGATTCTGCTTTTTATTGTCCTTGCACAAAACGGCTTCAAAAAGGGGTCTTTCGCAGAACCGTATATGAATATGAGTTTACTAAATATTACGTGGTAAATTCGTAAAATCATGCGGTATGTTTGCCAGTTGAGGCAATCGATATGGAGTCCTGGTATATTGGCAAAATGATTTTTTAGGTTGTAGGGAGTGCCAGACCAGTTTAATGGATTTGTGATATCACCTCTACTTGCAAGCAGTATTTTCATATACAACCTTTATTACATATTAATTTAATCAATGATTTTTTGCTTTAACTCGTTTAATTGATTTTCTTCAGAAATTATATGCATATTATATGGGAAAACGCCTGTAATGATTTCATGATATTTAATTCCTGCTTCTGCTAAACAAACCTGATAATCGCTTTGCATCAAGCGGTTGTTTCCGGCTATTATTATCAGTCTGGCCGTTCCAGATTCGTAAAGACGCCTTATTTTTCGGACAAAATCTTCTTTTTTGTTTGTTTGCAGCATTTCAAATGCCAAAAATATGGTCTTATAACTAGCGCAGTACTCGCGCCACTCTTGCTGAGTGCCCCAGTCAAGATAATTGCTGACTTGGCACGGGCGAAAGGATAACTGATCCATCAACATCCCATAGATTATATGGGACAGGTACAGAATATCGCAGTGCGCGAATCTCCGATAGAATTTCATATAAATCGCAGCGCTTTCAAAGGAATAACCACCAGCACAGAAATAACGACTAATAATTTTTTTTTCGATGATATTAGTGATATAAAATCCATCATCAATGGCAACATAACTCTTATCAGATGGATTAACCTTTTCAAGCGCATCAAGTGGGAAAATGGCGATGTTGTTGGTAGGTTCCAGAGAGCATTCAAAATAATTGTCTGAATCTTTGATCAATATAGGACCTTTGATTTTTTCATGTTCAATGGTTTTAGCTATGGTTTCGGGCTGATTGCGCGTTGGATTCTCCAATACAACAACACGCAGCTTTTCGAACATCCCTGCCACCTCGAACTGCCTTTCCAGGAGTGGTTTCAAGTGAAATCGTTCGTCATGTTTTCTGAGAATGGTAATGTATATCCGATCGAACTCCTCCAGCATGAGACCGCGGATGCTTTCAAACACCATCAGGTTACCCAGTGGATGAAGGTCGAACATGTAGGGAGCGGTATCCACCCACTCGGGTTTGTCAGCCGCGATGGGAACGATCAGGTTAAACGGCATATCTTTTTAACAGATCGGCAATGGACGTTTTTAGAAAGCGAATGACCACAGGGTCATGGGCGTATTGGAGAATCCGGAGAAAATTCATCAATTGGAAGACAGGATAGGCCTCATGATACCATTGATATTTTGAAAAAAAGTCATGGATCCTCTTATCCATAAGGCGTAATGCAATCTGATGCCGTATGTGGTCATAAGTCCCCTGATACATCAGCCCTGACCAATTAAACGCAGTATCCTGCCTCAATTTAACAATATCCATCAAGGGTGTTTCAATGAACGAATCCAGGAAATCGATCAGATAACACCGGCCTCCATTGAAAAGAATGTTGGAGAGCGTGAGGTCGCCGTGGCACACGCCTACGGGGATGCTTACAGCCAATTTTCCCCCGAAAATTCTATCCAACTCGGGCAGGAGCGCCTTGATTTCACCATCGGCCCCGGTGTGCGCACTGGTTTGGATGTTACGTCTCACTGACCAGTATTTTTCCGTAAAAATGCGCTCTTCAATCGTTTTCAATTCACACAGCGCGATTTCCGATTCCACAAAAGCAATGATGTTCCCGAGGAAATGATTGATCTGTTCATATCCGGCGTTTTCCAAGAAGGTAATAAAATTAAGGGAATAAACATATTCCATTTTGATCCGGCAGGCGTTTTCTCCAGCTTCGATGGCAAGGATACGGGGCGTCTTGATGCTGGCGGGTGCTTGTGCCTCAAAACCGCGCTGTTTGAGCGCCTGCTGTCTCAGCCGGCCGGCATAGGAGGGATCACGGGTGCTTTTGTAAACGAACAGGCGGTTGTTCTCGTTGACAACCTCGATCGAGCACCCGGAATGGCCGGCAATTTCAATTTCCATAGAAACACCCATTGATGACCATGTAGCTCGCGCCGGAGGCGGCCGCAGCCTGCACACCGATATCCGTGTCCTCGAAGATCAGGCATTCTTCAGGTCGAACGCTCAAACGAGCCATGGCGATCCGGTAACATTCGGGATCGGGCTTTGGTCTCGCGACTTCCTCGCCGCTGACGATGATTTCAAATAAATCACTGAGATTCGCGAATTCCAGCAGGTTGACCAAGTTCTGGCGCCTGGCTGTGGAAGCGACAGCCGTGTGCCCGCCGCTGCGTCTGAATCCCGCGATGAAATCGGCCAGAACCCGATTGATTTTGATCCTGGGGAAATAGGCAGGATAGGCTTTTGCCTTACCAGCCTGAATGGTTTTTCTGAGATCCGGGTTTACAATGCCCAGCCGCAGCATAAATTCCTCGAACCGGACCCCGAAACATTCGTCGTATTTTTCCGGGTAAAGATCCTGCCCAACAGCCCTCAGCGCATCGCGGTATGCCAAAAAATTGGCTTCGCGGGTGTCCATCAAGGTGCCGTCGAAATCGGAAATGATCAGCTTAATCTCTACTGCCATTATTCTGCAGGCTCAGTTCCTCGGGTGTGCCGTAGGAATAATACTTCTCCGTTTTAGCCAGAAAGACATATTCACCGTCATGAATGAGATAGTTATACAGTAGGGAAACGTAAAATTCCGCGCACCCGCCCAGGCCATCCTGCAGCAGCCGTTCTGCCGCGCTGATAAAGGATGCTGCCTTACTGAAGAAATAGGCCCCGGCCAGGGCATGGCGCGATATCACCTGTTTTTCAGCGGTGCGGATCACACGGCCATGTTCGTCAGCCAGAGCATAACTGTAACGTGGATTGTCTGAATCGAAAGAAACCAGTGCCCCTCCGCTGACTTGGGACGCAGGCTGCTCCAAAATGCCGGTGATGTGGTCAGCATACTCCCGGCTGTAAAATTCCAGATCGCAGTCCATGACCACGAGGCCCTCATCCGGATGGATTGCAGGGCGTGCCACAAGACATGTCTCGACCGCGCCACGGGTGGTTTTCGAAACGGCGAAAATTGATGCCTCCGGCAAAGCGCTTTTGATTCTAGCATCGATGGCATATAGGTCGATATGCTCCTGGCGGACAATAAAACAGTGCCTTTTCCCGCAGGGGATTCCTTCGAGGCTAAGCAACGCCCGTTCAAAAAGACTTCTGCCTTTGCACGCAATCATCGGCTTGGGCGTTGTGAATCCCTGTTGAACAAACCGGGAGCCTTCGCCGGCCATGGGCATGATAATGTGGAGGGGTCTCATGGAATCCTTAAAAAGAGAGCTTCGAAATTCGAATATCGAAATGTCCGCAAAAAACCAGCTGAATCCGAAATTCGAAACACGAAATGCCAAAAATAATTAAAGGCCATTTGGTCTATTCTTTATGTCTTCAATTCAGTGGAAACCATTCATTCATTGCTTCACCACTCGCTGCTCAAGCTTCCGAATGACATGCCACTTTTTGCATCTCTTTCAACATCTGATTGACAACCAGGTCCCAGCGGTACCGGCTCAAGACAAATTGCTGTCCTTTCAAGCCCATCTCCTGCAGACGGTTTTTATCGCTCAGCGCCTTGTAGATGACATCGGCGAGTTCCTCCGGAGCGCCATCGTCTGCCATGAACCCCCATTTCCCATTGCCAGAAAACTCCGGCACCGCAAACCGGTTTAGCCCGACAATGGGCGTCTTGTTGGCCAGGGCTTCCAGGTAGGTAATGCCATTCGGTTCATGAAGGGCTGGCATGACATACAAAGTGGAGGCTCTGAATAGCTCCACGGTTTTGGAGCGTGGGAAATTATAGAAATATTCAACGCCGTCGAGCTTGTCTGGCAGTTGGGTGCCAACCACCGCCAGGCGGACCTTCGTTTGTCGCCTTTTCAAGATTTTGAACGCGTCAAGCAGAAGCAGCAGACCCTTGTATTTTTCCGTTCCCTTGCGCTGCACGATCAAAAGAAGCTCCTTATCATAATCTTTTTCGCCATCAAACGGCGTAACGTTGATGCCGAACCCCACATTGTGAATCCGAGCGCCGGGAATTCCATATTCACTGATAATGCATTGGCGTGTCCATTCATTCTGGGTGAAGATCAGGGTCATTCTTTCAAGCTGCGCCTGATTCGATTTCTCATAGCCGCGAAAAAACCAATCTTTTCCCCAACGGGCATCATCCATATATTTGAATTGTTCCTTCAGGAACGAATCGAAATAGGCGGCATATTTCGTATAGCCCCTAAGCCTGTCAGGAATGTAGTAGTCTGAAATGAACAGCAGAAAATCAGGCGGTTTGTCGTTTCGAATCAGAAGACGCTTTATTTTTTTTTCAGCAAAGCGTTGGAGTAGCGGGTCACGGGATGTGCCCCATCCAAAGAAAAACCTGAGAAAGCCCGCATGGTATGCCCGCAGCAATTGACGATTCAGTTGCCAGTTGAGGGTCTGGACACCTCCCTCGGCCTGAAAAGCCCTTTTTAAATTATATTGGGTACCAGACCAAATCTTGGGGTTGTCGAAATCCCCGCGGGATGCAAGTAAAAGCTTCATGAAAAAAACTTCAAATATTCACCTACTCTAATTGTGTCGGGACAACCGGACGCTGGCCCAACATGCAAATCGTTTCCCAGAGATTAACTAAAGACCTGCCTCGATCGTCAAGATTCTCATTCTTCTTAACAAAAAAAGCATTGAGTTCCAATATTTCGCCTTCAAAATACCCTTGAGGCTCGATAGCTCTTAAATAAAAACCTCTTTGCTCGAGATATTCTTTCAATTCAAAAAATAATCTCTGCCGCTTATAAATTGGTTTCAATTGTGTTTCAATTTCCACACATCTTGTTGCATCTAAATATCGCCCAAAACCTTCTAAAACTTGATACTCAAATCCTTGCACATCAAAATGCAGAAAATCCGGAGGAAAGAAGATTTTTCCGCTTTCGTAAAGAGTGTCGAACCTGCGTAATTTTATCTTCTGTGTTGACTGTATCGAAAACCATTTCCCAACTGGATACTCAGATAGTAAATCCATATTAGGCTCAAGACAAGATGAGCATCTAAGATTTTTGGTAAGATAGAAAATTGAGTTTATATTCTTATCACCAAGTGCATATGGATACCATGTTATTTTTTTGTTTCTCTGAGTAAGTCTTTCAAAAGCCTTCTTTTCAGGTTCAAAACCGGCAGCAACTATGGAATTACGCATAACCCAAGGATAATATAGCGGCCCAATTCCACCGGCGGCTCCGATTACTATAACATTTGGTTTTGAGAATCGACAGTTGTGCAATTCTAATGTTCTGTTTAGCCTAATGAATTTTGGCGAAATTCTATGAAACATTTTCTCAGCAACTCTTCTACCTATACGAAATAGGATGTCCTTTTCTGGCAAATTCATTACCTCTCGCTTTATTAGCTACTAAGTACGTCCGTACGTCTTTTCCATCATCGTTTAAAGCACAGGGTTCGAACGTATATTTCCCTGTACATGCCGACTTACTATGTCAAGTTAAATCATATACCCCGCAAACTCAGCGGCAAATTCTTTCTGATGCAGATGCCCCAAACTCCGCAGACACCCAACTCAAGTCCATAGTAGAACCTGTAAAAGGATCTCTTTCGGCCCACAGAAAGCCCTGTCTTTGATTCAGAATTTTGATCAAAGATCTAGGGCGACAACCCCAAAAAACTTGGTTAAACCCAACCTGGAAAATGCCGCATGTCTTGAGAAAATCGCCTTACTTACGACCTCTCTCCAAGAAAAAATGCTCTCAATGTTTGGATTAAAAATTTAATGTGTCAAATTGCAAAAGACCAATACCAATGGCGTTAAAACGTCTCGATTTTAACATTTCCTGTTATGACACTTTCTAAATCGACGGTGAGTGTTTGACCGTCAAAAGGGATGGATTGTTTTTCTTTAAAATATCTTAAGTATTTTCCATAAGCAATGCGAATAGTTTTAAATGAAAGCAAAAATAATTTAGCTTTTCTGACCGTGGACAAAAACGAGTTGCTTCTGATAAGCTTGATTCTTCGCAAAAATGAAGCTTCATATAAATTAAGAACGAGATCGGATTCATGATATGGTTTCAAATTGTAGATATATTGATCCGCCGAATTGAATAAATGCTCGACTGTTTCCTTGGAATATTTTCCGATCATCAACGTTATATCTTTCTTACGTTGTTGAAAGGAATAAGGTAAACTTTTTAAAAAATAGGAATACTTTCTATATGATTCAAAGTAATCTTTAGTTTGGCATCTATATTTTACGAGTGGCGTATTTATTAATTTTAGTTTTCCCAGTAAAAGAGCTCTATAAGGTAAGACATGATCTTCAAAACAAATATTAGAATCTAATTCGCCAAACATCTGAAAACAAGATTTATGATAAGCAGCCATACAGCCTGTTAATCTCATTATGCCAAAAAAATCCAATCCACACGTTTTATATTGAATGCCATTTTCATCAATAATGATTGTGCCACCTCCTGAGTAAAAAATATTGTGCTCATTCTTTACCGTTTCATAATGGATTGATGTTCTTTCTGGAAAAGAGATATCGTCGCCTGACGCAAATACTATCCACTCACCTTGGGCAATGCGTACGACATTATTTATGTGCCCAGCTATTCCAAGGTTCTTGGAATTCCTATTTAAAATGACCTTATGCTTCCCTTTATAGGTTTTCATCATCTCTTTAATGATTTCAAAGGTAGCATCTTCTGAGCAATCGTCTGAGAGGATGACTTCAAGCGGAAAATATGTCTGCGAGAGAGCTCCTTCAACGGCTTCACGTATAAAACGTTCCTGGTTATATGCAAAAAGCGCAAAAGTGATAAGAGGGCGTTCCATTTTGTTTGTCACAAATCGATTTTCTATTTGATGATGAGCGCCGAATCTAACTATCCACTTTCTGCGGATTTTAATGCATAACAACCGGGCAAGGCCCTCATTGGACCGTACGGCTTGCCGGCCTTACCTCAGTGGCCTTTATTTCTGGTGTCCAAACCAAAAAGCGGGTTCCAACGGCTGATTTCCTTGAGAGACTCCGAAGACAATATACACTTAGTAATGCCAGCAAGAAGGTATTCACTGCGTATTGATACCACGGGTTGGCCAGCAATGCGGTGATCAATCCGACGGCAACCAAAGTTCCTCCAAAAGCGGCGATGTGGAGCTGATTCACCCGGTTCCACGTCACGCCGGAGGCTGCATAGCCGATGGTGTAAACGACCGGGGTATAAATGGCGTACAGGGCCAAAAAGGCGATCCCGGTGCCAGGCAAGCCCCACAGCTTGGTGCAGCCCCAGATGGCTGCGATGTGGAGCAGATTGGCAAAGGTCTCGGAGCAAAAAAATGTTTTTCCCATACCTTTGGCCAGCATAATAAAACCCAGGGGCCATGAGACGATCCGGCCGAAGATACCGTAAACAGACCAGCGTAGAATATCCACCGCCTCGTCGAATTTGCCCGAGTAAAAAATCGTGATGACCAGGGGCGCGAAGACGATGGTGGCAGCCAGACCCGGAACGGCCAGCAGCAGGGCGATTTCGGTCTGGGCATTGACGGATTCATTCACGAGCTTGTCGTCGTGTGCCAGTCCGGTCAGGCGCGGGTAATAGTCTGTTCCCATTGCCTGCAAAACAAAACTGACCAGAATCCCGGAAAAGGTGAACGCCGCCAGGTAAATTCCCACCCCTTCCAAACCTACCTGGCGGATAAGCAGAATCCGAATGATATATCCGGAGACGGCGGTCATCAGGCCGGCCAGCATGAGTGGAATTCCCAGCCGGAGAAGACGGCCGGCATCTTCCCGACTCTCTCGCCACGATAGGTCGATTGGTTTCAGAGAAACCCGGCGGGCATACCACCAGGACGTACCCAAGGCAGCCGCAGCGGTGAGGATAAGGCTTGGCACAATGCCCGCTTTTCCCCAGAAATAATAGCAGGGGATGCTGATGGCCGTGCCGTTCAAGGCGCCGATGACGCTGACTTTGGCCAGATCCTTGATCCGGCGGGTTCCCTGCAACACACAGGATTGGCCTGTGGCGATGTTGCCAAAAAGAATCGTGATTCCGATCAGCGCGATGGAGAGGGAATGCTCGGTCGTGCTGAAGGAGGCATTCGAAAGGAGCGTGGACCCCAACATCATGATCAGCATACCTAGAAGCCCGGTCACCCAGACAGTGCGGCGCAGGGTCTTGACGGTACGGGCAATCCGATCTTGCTCGCCTGAGCCATGGGCTTCGGCAATCTCTCGCACCCCGCTGGTTCCGATGCCCATACTGGAAATGGTGCCGACCATACCGCTGATAGCCGTGTAGACACCGATCAGACCCATTCCTGACGGGCCCAGCAGCACCGCCACAAATTTGGTCCTGACCATTCCAATACCCATGTTTATCAGCGAGGAACCGCCGATCATGGAGGTAGATTTCAGAATTTCGCGGTAAGTCGTCACGGCGAGTGCTTGATTGATCAAAGATGGATGTGCACTTTATTGAAAGTGTGGCATATCCCTATGCAAGACTATATCCCGCGCTACGATTTTTGCCGGGTTCCCCCTGGCAGGCTGCATTACGCGTTTCTAGAAAGACGTTTAGCCTTTTCCCTTGTCTTATGATTGTCGAAGAGGTGTTCGAAGGTACCATTGACCAACGCGCACCGGAGCTATGCCTTCCATACACCAATCGCCGATTCCTGTTCCGAACACATTGCCACTTACGATCACCCCGCGGTAATTAAATTATCATCGATATATCTCGAAAAATTTTGTATCTTCTACCACTTGGAGGTTGGCTTTTACATAAGCCACAATTGCGTGGAAGGATTTGTCTTCCATGAGCGGAAAAAATCCGCGTTGCAGCGCAGTAGGATCTAGCTTTTGCACAATAACCATTTTCTCATGTCTACGAGCTTCTATTGCTTGACTTACTCGACGGAAAAGCTCTGGCTTATTCAATTCAATTTCTTGGGCCCAATCTATAGGTAAAGGGTTTTTTTGCTTAGACACAGCCCAATGAGCAGCAACATCAGGTATAATAGCATACTCAAATCCACGGTCTACAACTTTATCAATTGCCAAATCAAGGTCAGATAGAAATGCCAGTGTGTTGGAATTAGTGCGAATCAAACGTCCGCCAGGCAGGATATCCCCGAGTTGGGCCGTCAATTCCGAGGCTGGACGGTCCAAGTAGATTTGATGCGTACGGACATGGTGAAATGCAGAGATTACGATAATTGCTGACAAAACGCCTACGGCGGATAACCAACGTGATTTTAATTTCTCTTCAAAATGTGTTAGTGAAAATGAGACAAGACGTTCGTGCAGCAGTGCAAAAAGGAAAACAAGTAGAATACCACTACCGAGAACAGGAGTATTGTATCCAATCGACAGCGAAACACACCAGGCCAGCAATCCTACTACCATTCCTGTTTTTATTTCGCGTGAACGTTTGTGACCACACTCCAAAACAAAATAAATCAACACACCAATGACAATTCCGAAAAGTACATAGGAGAATAAAAAAATCCCCCCGGTAAACAAGCTTACAGTAGCTAGAATGAACATGGCCGCAACAAGTGTGCAACCAACGAAAAGTCTGACAGGATTATCGGTACGAGGATAACCGTACTGTGATTTACTGTACATTAAACTGGTAACGGTAATACCTATAAGTACTCCCAGCAACATTCTCCTGTGGAAATAGGCACGAACGCCAGCGTCCAAAATCCCAGTCTGCGAAAGTAATTGCTGCATCCCGTCAGAGATACCACCGAAAAGACCAAGCATGGCAATATACAAAATACCTGGAAGCACAGCGGCAATAATATTTCTATAATTTCTCCAGTCTCCGAAAAGCAAGAGTGCTCCAGGTGCTACAAATATGAAGCTCTGCTTGCACAAATAAGCCAATCCTAGTAGCAAATAGGCAATGGGACGAGCACGAACAGACGAGAGAGAGTATAGGTAGAACGCGAGAGCGCAGAAAAATAAGCCATCGATTGTATGCCAAGCCATTGCAGGGAACGAGTGGCAACAAAAGGCAAATGCTATAATGGCAAAGACGCATCGATCGACTGACCGCAGCCTAATAAGGGGACATAAAGCGCGATTAACAAACAGCGTCATGAACCACGCGATACAAGCACATTGCAGGAAGAAAACGAACCTAGATAGCCAGTACGTGAATTGGCCACCTAGGAGAATTTCTGGTATATGCAGTGCAGGCGACAGTGCGGGGCGGATAATGATAAAATCACGGTGTGGAATTTGCCCGTCTAGAAGTCGGCGTGCATATGCGAGCGTGAAGCCGTCATCTGTCGGATTAAAACCTAACTCAGAATACAGCAGATGAGCAATAATTGCGACTCCAAGAATCCATGCCACCGTAACAACAATAGTAGTAGTTCTATTTAAGTTTTGTTGATTCAAACAATGAAATTGAATTTAATAGTTTTTATTTTCAGCCATGAAGCATTATATACTACATTTATAATGCTTCATGAAATATTTATAAATTTTTAATTTAAAAGTTTAATTTAAGTGAATAAAACAAATTATTTGCATTATGATAATATATGAATAACAACTTTATAATTATGGTAAGCGACGTTGGAAAAATACTATTTAATTGTCAATTTAAAAAATCAAAATGCAGAGACGTATTAGATAAGGCCTCTGCTTTTCTGTGACTAATCTGAACACATACATGGTTGTTACTTTTCTGATCAGAAAAAGCTGCTATAATTTTTTAAATTTTACCACTATATCCGAATGCTTCTAGTCTAAGGTCAAAATAATAGGGGCTTTTATCTGTCATTCTCGAACTGGAAAAGAAATTCTCTATTTTTGTCTGTTTTTTCTGTTGAGTGAGAAATGATGAATTTTCTTCCATGTGTGGCTGTCGCCAATTCTAAGGCTATTCAGCTTTCAATAATTTCAATACACACACTTCAGATCCCCCCTATACCTGAGTGAATTTGGTCAATTGCTCAAATTCCACGTAATCCCGAATGTAATCATGCTCATCATAGGGAGCTGACGCCAAGACCAGGCAAATGCCGCCGGAGGAAAAATTTTCAAGTTCCCTCCAGATCATTTGCGGGATGTACAGGCCATAATATGCTCGGTCCAGATGCACGCGGCGGCGTTCGGTCCCGTCATCCAGAATCACATCAAACGCACCCATCACCGATACAATGAGCTGCTGCAATTCTTTGTGGGCATGCCCGCCCCGGCTTTCACCGCCCGGCACATCATAAAGATAATAAACCCTCTGAATTTCAAACGGCACATGCTCGCCGGCGTAAATGGGCGTGATAGCGCCTTTACGTTCGCTGATCTTGGGAAGATTGATTACCTTGCAGGCGTTGATCGATGTCATCTGCAGGTGCCTTGGAAAACATTCATATGCAAATGGTTAGCAGCATTGTTGCGTTTGATTCATTTTTTTGAAATCAGCGTAATCTTTCACGTAATCGTTTGCATCGTAAGGAAGAGAGGCCAAAACGAGTGCTACTGCATTGGTTGAAAAATGCTGCATTCGGCGCCAGATCATATTGGGCACATACAAACCATAGTAGGCTCGGTTGAGGCTGACGGTCTTCTGGGCAAGGCCATCGTCCAGAAAGACATCAAAGCTTCCGGACAAGGCAACGATGACCTCCTGAAGTTTTCGATAGGCGTGGCTGCCACGGGATTCCCCGCCTGGCACATCATAGATCCAGTAAACCCTTTTGATGTCGAAGGGAATGTGCCGGCGGGCTTCTATAAAGGTGAGGTTCCCCCGGTCATCCAGGATTTTGGGGAATTGGATGATGGCGGCATCGTAAACCGAGCGGGACGTGTTCTGGAGGTCAAGCATTCTTGCTGTTCAAGTCGTCGTTTGGAAGATATCTGATAAGGCGGCCTGGATTTCCAGCTATCAGAGAATAGGCCGGAACATCCTCTGTCACCACGCTCCCGGCGCCAATCATGGCGTTTTCACCGATGGTGATGCCGGGTAGGAGCGTCGCATTGGCTCCGATACTGGCACCTTTGCGTATGATGATGGGCAGGTATTGCTCGGGGTAGTGCTTGCTTTTGGGGTATCGATCGTTGGTGAAAGCCACACCGGGGCCGATGAACACGTCATCCTCGATGCGCGCGCCGTCCCAGATATACACGCCGGACTTGATGGTCACGCGGTTGCCGATGACCACATCGTTCTCGATGAAAGTCTGATCGCAGATATTGCAGTCCCGTCCGATGCGGGCCCCCGGCAGGATGTGGGCGTAAGCCCAGATCCGGGTGCCCTCGCCGACCTGATCCGACTCGAGCAGGGCGGCATCATGCACCTGCACCCCCCCCCCTTGTTCGACCTGCCGAACGACGCGGGCAGGCACTCCCATGACAAGGACGCCTGGAGCGACATCGCGCGAGACCACTGCGCCGGCGCCGACTACAGCCTTTTCTCCGATGACGACACCCGGGAGCAGCGTCGCCCCGGCGCCGATGACCGCGTTGTCGCAAATGGTCGGGCCCTGGACCCGTGATTCGTCATACCCGCCGGCGCCGGCCATGTTGTCATTGGTCATACCTACGGTGAGGCTTACAAACACATGGTTCCCGATCGTGCAGTTCCCCGTGACGTGCGTCAGGTCCATGACCTTGGTGTAATCGCCGATGCGGGTGTTGTAGTTGATGGTGACATAACGACTGATAACGCAATGGGAGCCGATCCGGCACTGCTCCCGGATGGATGCCCCATCGCCGAGGAGCGTGTTGGAGCCGATTTCCACATCGTAAAAAATCACCGCATGGGGGCCGATCGAGCAGTTGGGGCCGATGACCAGCTTCTTTTCGAATTCCAGCTGCCGGGCCAGTGCCCCCGCGCCCTTGGGCACTTTGCCGATAACCGCACCGGGGAAGATTTCCACGCCGTCGCCGATGGTCACGTCTTCTTCGATGACGACATGCGGATGGATCACGACATTGTCGCCCAACTGAACGCCCCTGCGGATCACGGCGAATTCGGCGATCGACACGTTGCGGCCGATTTGGTCGGTTTCGATCACGGCTTTGGGGTATGGCCTTTTCATCTGGAGCCCCCTCAGATTCTATGCTTGGGGTTAGGAGATACAGTCACCCTATCGATAGGGTCGATGAAATGCCTCTGCATACCCGTACAGACGTTTAAAGACAGTCAAAAAGCTCGAACCGATCGAATGACAGCGTCTTGTTGATCCAACGTCAATTGCGGTCCTATGGGCAGACTCAATACGCTGTCAGCCAATTGATTGCTCCAGGGGAGGTCCATGCGGAAATAGCCGCCCTTTCGGTACGCGTCGGACAAGTGCGGGGGGACAGGGTAATGGATCAGCGTGCCGATGCCAATTTCCGTGAGATGGTGCTGGAGCGCTTGTCGGTCGTTATGGCGGACCACAAAAAGGTGCCAGACGGGTTCGGCCCAGGAAGGCACATGGGGAAGCGTGAGGCCTGGACACCCCGCCAATTGCTTCAAATAGACCTCCGCGAGCCTACGGCGCCTGTCGTTCCACTCATCCAGGACCCTGAGCTTGACGCGCAGAAGCGCCGCCTGGAGTTCGTCCAGACGGGAATTGCTCCCCTGGACCTCGTGGTGATATTTGATCCGGGAGCCGTAATTCCTCAAGGTTTTCAGCTTCCGGGCCAGTGCATCATCATGGGTGGTGACAGCGCCGCCGTCTCCGAAGGCCCCGAGATTCTTGGCCGGGTAAAAGCTGAAGGCTGCAGCATGCCCCAGGCCTCCCGTGCGCCGGCCTTTGTAGCGAGCGCCATGGGCCTGAGCCGCATCCTCGATGACCTTCAAGCCGTAACGCCCTGCCATCTCGAGGAGCGGGTCCATGTCCGCGGGTTGGCCATAGAGGTGAACCGGTATGATCGCCCTGGTGCGATCGGTCAGCGCCGCTTCGATCCGGGCCGGATCGATGTTGTAAGTCTCCGGATCAGGATCCACCGGGACGGGGCGGGCTCCGACCGAAGAAACAGCCAGCCAGGTGGCGATGAACGTGAAACCGGGAACGATGACCTCGTCTTCCCGGCCGATCTCCAAGGCCTTCAGGATCAGGGCCAGGGCTTCCATGCCGTTGCCGCTGCCGATGCAATGCTTCACGCCGCAGTATGCCGCGAATTCCGCTTCGAATGCCTCGAGTTCGGGACCCAAGATGTACCAGCCGGAGTTCATGACGCGCCGGGAGGCGGCATCCAGGTCGTCCTTCAGTTCCAGGTAGGCGGCCTGGAGGTCGAGAAAAGGGACGGGCATTGCATTCACACTCTCGCTGCACGTTCAACCCGTCCTCCGGGTCGAAGGGCGGGTTCGGGGATTTCCGGGGATTCGCCGGCCAGTATGGCACTGGGCACGGCTGTCACCATTCTCTCGGCCTCGTCTGTGCTGCCCAGGATTTCCGCAGCGACGTGGACGGCTGCGGATAATGACACAGGCCGGTGGTCCGGCGAATGGGCGTCGGTGGCAATCAGGTGCACGAGGCGCTGGGCGACCAGTTTCTTCGCCACGCTGCGGACAAGTCTCCCGAATCCCCCGGTCAGGCTCATAGCGGTGATTTGGGAGAGAGCGCCCATGCGGATCAGGTCCAGAAGGAGACCGGGGTCGCGCTGGATCGTGTCGTTTCTTTCGGGATGGGTGATGATGGGGGTGAGGCCGTTCAACCTCAGGGCGTAGACCTCGGTCTGGACAGCCCGCGGGAGCACGTGCCTCGGCATCTCCAGGAGGAGGTGTCTCGACCGGTCGGCGATTGTGCAGATCTCACCCGCACGGACACGCTCGGCCATATGATCCGTCAGATGGGTATCCCCGCCGGCGTAGAGCTTGAGATCGATCTTCTGTCCGGAGAGAAAGGATTGCATTTCAGCCACGGCCGATAGGACGCTTGCCCGATCGTTCGTATAAACCCCGTTGAGGGTATGCGGGGTGGCGACGATGGCGTGTATGCCGTCGCCCACCGCCTGCCTGGCCATCGCCAGGGCTTCGGAGAGCGAACTCGGCCCGTCGTCGATGCCGGGCAGGAAATGGCAATGGATATCGATCATCGGACGGTCGAATGAAAGCGGCGCTCGGACCCCGCAAGGCGGGAGCGAGTGATTCCGTCGGGTTCAGTGGAGCACATCAGGCACCGGCTGTTCTGCGCTTCCTGCGGCTCTTTTTCTTCTTCTCACCATCATCCCCGTAATAGTGATAATAGTAGTGCTGATAGTAATACTTGCCCCCGTCGGCATCGACCGCATTCAGCAGGCCCCCGAGGATATGCCCGCCAACCGCCCGGATCTGGTCCACGGCGCCGGCCGCGGCGGCCCGCACCGTGGAGCCGGCCCTGATTACGAGGACGACCCCGTCGACTGCACTGGCCAGGACCGTGGCGTCGGTCACCGCGGTGACAGGCGGGCTGTCGAGCAGGATGCGCTCATAGCGGCTTCTGAGGGTGGTAAGGAGATCGGCCATCTGCGAGGAGCCGAGCATCTCGGAGGGGTTGGGGGGGATCGGACCGGATGGGATGAGGTCCAGCCCCGGGACTTCGGTGGCGAGGATCGCCTGTTCGCTGCCTTTCGCGCCCACCAGGAGATTCGTCAGGCCGCAATCGGATTTGACGCCGAAGACCTTGTGCAGTTTGGGCTTTCGGAGGTCGCAGTCGATGATGACCGTCCTGCTCCCCGCCTGCGCCATGGTCACCCCCAGATTGGCGGTGGTGACCGTCTTGCCGTCCTGGGGCGTGGCGCTCGTGATAAGGATGACCTGCGGGGCGGATCCGGCCGAGGAAAAGAGCAGGTTCGTGCGGATGCCCCGATAGGCCTCACTGGCACCGGACCTGGGCGAATGGACACAAGCGAGATCTCCGCCGGCAGAGACGCCATCCCCCTCCGGCTGAAAGGCGGGCACCGGCCCCAGGTACGCGACGTCCAGATGGTCCTTGAGTTCCTCGGGAAGCTTGATGGTATTGTCGAGGTATTCGAGGAGAAACGCGGCTCCGACCCCGAGGGCGAGCCCGACGGCGAGGGCGAGCAGGAGGTTTCGGCGCTTGTCCGGGCTGACCGGGCTCGCGGGCACCTCGGCCCTGTCGATCACCCGGACGTTGTCCGCCTTCATGTCCTCGGCGACGGTGGCCTCTTTGAACCGCTTGACCAGGAGGTCATACATCTCCCGGGCGCTTTCGACCTCGCGGTTCAACAGGCTGTAACGGATGGCCTTTTCGTTCAGTTGGAGGGCCTGCTCCTTCTGCTCCTCAAACGCCCTCTTGAGGGACTCTTCCTTCGCCTGGGCGACCATGTAGCGGTTCCTGAGCGAGTTGACGACACGCTCCACCTCCTTGGCCTTCCTCGCATTCAGCTCCTTCAACTCCGAATCGAGGGCGACCATCCTGGGGTGGTTTTTGCCGTACTTCTTGGAGAGTTCGGACATCTGCTTGTAGATGTCCACCTCCATGCTCTTGATCTCCGAGATCAGCGAATTGCTCAAGACATCCGGGATCGAGCCGATCAGTTCGGGAGACCCCCTGAGCGCAAGGGCCTGATTGAGAAGGGTTTCGGCCTCGACCCGCGCGGATTCAGCATCGACCACCTGGGCGTTCAACTGCGCAAGCTTCTGCGCAGTTACCTGTTCGGTGTCGCTGGAGAAGTCCGTAATGATCTTGTTCCGCTCCTTATACTGGAGCAGCGCGTACTCCGCCTCGTTGACCTTTCTGCGCTCATCTTCGATCCGGTCGCTGAGCCACTCCACCGCATCCTTGACACTGGCAAGCCGTGTCTCCAAATTACCTTCGATATAGGCCTGGGCCACCGCATTGGCGATCATCGCCGCGAGCACCGGGTCCTTCGCGTCGAAGCTCACGTCCACCAGACGGGTATCCCGGACGGGCGTGACGGTGATCCGATCCATGACCGCAGAGATCAGCCCCGAATCCGGCCCTTTGGAATCGGCTTGGTCAGGCTGCAGAACGGCCTGTCTGTCGCCCGTCCGAAAAAGAGCGGCCGCCGCCGCCTTGACGCCTTGAACTTGGTCCGCGATGAATCGCTTCACCCTTGAAACGGGGTCATCCTTAGGCTTGGGGAAAAACTCCTCCGAATGTTCCAGATTCAACCGGTCGATGACCGAGGCCGCCACCGCGCGGCTCTGGATGATCTTGTGCTGCGTGTTGTAGAACTGCGGGTCCCAGATCTCGTAGAACATACCGTTTTGCGGCATCACGGAACTCGCCGAGAGGCTCTTTTCGATGATGAGCCGGGTGGTAGCCCGGTAAACCGGTGTTGCGGTGTAGGTCTTCAAAGCGACGGCGATCAGGATGACCGCGAAGACCGCCAGGATGACCCAGCGCCGTTTGAGGACCACCTGCAGGTAGCGCCGCAGGTCGACCGGTTTTTCCCTTTCCGGGGAATCTATCAGGGGTTCGTTCATTGTTTTTGCCGTTTGAAAAGCCGCTGATCCCCGAATCAGAAAAAGCTCTCCGGGACCACGACGATGTCGTCCGGTTTGAGCGCGATGTCGCTCACCTTTCTACCTTCGCGGGTGATGGCATCCACGTTGATCACGATGATCTTTTCCACGCCCTCCTCCACCCGGATGATGCGCGTCTTGTTCCTGGCCGCAATCGGCGTGAACCCGCCGGCGGCCCCGATGGCCTCCACGAGGCTGACTTCGTCGTTCGGCATATCATAGGAGCCGGGGGTTTGCACCTGCCCGATAATGTAATAGCGCGATACGGGTGGAACGAACAGCATGTCCCCGTCGCGCAGATACAGGTTGGACGCCTGGTCGCCCCTCTTCAGAAGGCTGTCGAGGTCGATCTTGACGATGACTCGGTTCTCCGTTTCCGTCCCCGATTCGAGCGTCCGGATAAGGAGGGCATGGCTCCCAGCCCGCTGCCGGTCGAACCCGCCCACCTTGGAAAGGGCGTTCAGGACGCGCTCCCCCGCCTGAAGGGTGTAGGTGCCAGGGGCGTTCACCGTCCCGAGGACCATGAAGTGCCTGCTGTTGTACTCCCGGACCATGACCGAAACATGCGCGTCCAGAAGATACTGCTTGGCTGCCAGTTCATGGGCCATGAGCCGCTCGATTTCAACCGGGGTGAGACCCGCAACCTTGACACGCCCGACAAGAGGAAAAGAGATGTAACCTTCCCTGCTCACGGGCACCGCGTCTTTGGAGAGGTCGGGCTCGTCATAGACCACCACCGAGAGCACATCGGTCCCGCCGACCTGGTAATCGGACTCCGCACATTCGGCTTCGGGAAAGCGTGAACGATATTCCGCAACGCTCAACTGGGGGGCATCACCGAGAACCTCGCCGATCTGCGGACTGATTTCCCGGCCGCCGCGGGCCTTCTTGATCTCGGCGACCCTGGCTGCGTTCTCCGGCCCGAGGCCGCTCAGCTCCCCGCTTTGCACATGGGTGACGCGGACTACCTCATCGTTGACCGCACACCCCGGGGCGCAAAAAGCGAGGAGCAACAGCAGCACCGCCCCAGCACGCATCTTCGACAGGGCCCAAACCAATCGGTGACGGCGACGCCCTTCGGCGGCGCCTGGCAAAATCTTCGGCGGCAACATCATATCGTCTCGGTCTTCCGTTCGCCTTTCAATCTATGTACAAGGGCGGCCAAAAACAGCGACCGCCCCGCGGGTCTCTCATTTTTGCTTCGATCCTACGGCTTCGGCCGGCGCTTTGCAACCCTAAAGCGGGACGCTTCCCTTCCCTGTTCGCCTTCCGCCGCTCAATACCGCGCGCCTAACATAACGCTGAACTGGTTCCCGGTGAACGATTCCGCCCCATCGCTGGAGTCCTTTCGGAGATAGCGGTACCCGATGCCCGCATCGAGCCAGGCGCGGATCTGATAGGTAAGGCCCACGTTCGCGTAATAGTCATGGTCCTTGCGGCCCGACTGGTAGTCGGAAAGACCATAGGAAAACCCGGCCATGCCGCGAAATTTATAAGGGAGTTCCTGCGAAAGGGTGACCCCGGCCGAGGTGGTCTCCATGGTGTCCGCGCCAGCACCGGAGCTGGGGGATTCGTTTCGCGAAAAATTAAAACCGAGTAGGGTCCTGGCCGTCGCCTTCCAGCCGACGCTGGTCTCTCCGACCCACGTGCCGGTGTCGCTGTAGGGGATTCCCTGGGCATCCCGGTCATTATCGTATTGCAGCCACTGATAGCCGAAGCTGACGGCCCCCGACAAACGGCCGATGCCCTCCCACTTCAGCCCCGTATCGATCCTCGCCCGCTGGTTGCCGGCATCGGTCTCCGGGGTGACGGAGAGGCCGTGATCATCATACTCTTGCCAGCCGTTGCGGAATTCCAGGAAGGTCCACGTCCTTGACATCACCTTCTTCTCGACGCCCAACCCCGCCTCTATCAGCGTCCAATTCTGGCCGGCGTCGAGATCGCGCTCCACTTCGTACTCGCTCTTGCTGTGCCCGAAATGGGCAAGCAGCTTGAGATCCTTCGGGAACCGCCAACCGACGCTTCCCTTCAGATCGTTCGTCCATCGGCTACGCGTCTCGCCCAGCCCGTACTGGACGTCGTTTCCATACGGGTCATCGGCGTCGGTGAACTGTTCGTCGATCAACAGCAGCAACCCTCCCGGCGCGCGATAGTCGAAGCCGAAGGAGCCGCTTTGCCGCTGCCAGTCCTGGTCGCTCCGCCTGCGATAAAACGCAAAATCCGCTTGGTAACCGAATTTGATTCCCCCGCGCACCCCCATGTCATAGGCGAGTTCGAGCGCCGGCGCAACGTGGAAGATATAGTCCGACACCTTGGGGTCGCGGGTGCGCCTCGAAGGGTCGAGCGGTTGCACGCTCTCCCCGTTGCTGAGGAAAATGTTGCTGTCATAAACACCCTCCAGCGCCAGGCTGGGCAGGACGCGCCACTTCCCCAGTCTGAGATTGCCGGTGTCGCCCTGCATATACCCTTCAGCAGTCCTTGCCGCCTGACTCCACACGGCGCCCTGGGCCCGGCCCAGCCACACAGTGCCTATCAGGAGTACCATGAGCAGGGGGCACAACACCGCCGAAGCGACGGCCCGCCGCCCCGACACGTCACACCCTGACCGAGTGCGGCCGCGCCTCTTCGCTCCGTGAGCCGCTCCTCCACTGCCTGGAGCAAAGAGGCACAGGATCCCGGGCATCCGTGCGGACACGCACGTGCAGGGGCTTTTCCGATAATACAACATATCACTCGGTCTCAAAACAGGTGAAGGGGGAATGGCAGGAGAGGAACTTCGTCAGGAGAGATCGTGAAGGCACCTTTGCACGGTCCGCAGAGGCCGTGAAACCCCGGGGCCCGGGGCGCCGGCCGCAAGGTGGATGCCGAGGGCCTTCTCAGGTCGATCTCGTGCTACCACCAAAGACTCCGAGGCGCTCAACTCACTCGCCCCGGGAAGGCCTCTCAATTGAACGGGCTCGCGCTCACCGTGCACCCGAGACAGCGTTTGACGATGGTGAAATCGTCCATGTTGACGAGGCCGTCACTGTTTACGTCGCTCGCAGCCGTGTAGATCTTCTTCTGAATGTTGCTGTAAACGATGAGAAGATCTGCCGTCGTAACGCGCCCATCGCTGTCCACATCGACATTCACGAGGTTCTGACAATCATCGCAGTTCGTGATATCGCTCGGTCCGGGGGCCACCAAGGCAAATGACGGCGCGGCAAGCGCACCCCACACTAGTGCGATGGAAAACACCATCTGAACCATCCTCTTACCTGCTGCGCGTAGCTTCTTCATAATCCTCGTCCCTTACCAGAATTTAAGGCTGTTCGGTGCATCATTGCCTCTGCGTCCGGCGAAGCTCTATGCACTTGAGGACGATATCCGCATCGGCCTCGTTCACCGCCCCGTCCCCGTCCACGTCGTAGGCAGAATCGCTGCAGCCTTCCTGGATGCACTTCTTGACGGCAAGCAGATCCGCCACATCGATGGCACCGTCGCCATTCAAATCGGTGTTGTAAGACGCACAATCCTCGAACGTTTGAATGGAAGCCGCCTTCTCAACAGGCTCCCCTGCGTGGGCAGGAAGCGAAACCGCAAAAACCATCGCAAGCATAATCATAAGAAGCGATGCAACGCCGGATATCCTGATCATCGTCTGACTCCTCTCGAAACGTGTTAGGTTCTAAACCTGGGTTGTCCTTTTCATGCGCTCAAACGCCCCCGCCCTGGTGGAACGAGCAGAACCAGCGGGGGGAAATGCCTTGCTAATCAACGCTTCAGAGCGGATGTCTTCCGCCTGACCGCCCACAGCGCGCCGAGGCCCATGCCGAAAATCAACAACAGCATACCGTATCCGCCGATGGTGGGAACGGACTGAGCAGCCGGCAGCACAGGCTTCTCGTTCACGGTGATCGAGGGATTGGTCACGCTTGTGATATCCGTGTTGTCGAACAACAAACAATCCGTGACGAGGTTGGTGCCCGTCAAGGAAAACGTAGCCACGCCCGCCTTGAGGCACTTGAAGGTGAAGGTCGCCGTAGCGCCCCCATAAGGAAAACCCGGGGCGTCATCCAGCGTGATATCCATGGACCCGAAGGTGCCCGGCGAAGACGGCGGAACGCTAGTGGGCGTATAAACTTGAGGGCCCAGAAGGCCGCTGGGGAAAAATGGCTCGCCCTGGTAGGCCGTCAACTCCAGGGCCTCCGGGTCGAAGCCCAGAAGGGTCTCGTATCCACAAATCGTCAGCGGATCGGTATTCGAATCCGTGCCGACGATCTTCACCGTCAAATCGAACGTGTCCCCAACGTAAGCGGTGCCGGGGTGGTCCAGTTCGAACACCATAGCGCCAAAGGACAGTCCTGGAAAGACCAGAACCATCAGAATCATCGCCAGAAAAGACTTGACCAGTTTCATACCCTCTCCCTCCCGTTCATCCCGAAAGACGTTGAAAGTAGATCTAATAGCCGCCGCCAATAAATGAGAAAACCGTTGTCTGAGACTGAATTCCCCTCGAAAACCAGCCGCAAGCGCAATACTGCAGCAATGGCCGGCACTGCAGATTGGTCCGTTTTATGGGCACTTTATCTGTATACGCTTTGAACGAAGGAAGCAAGGAAAAAAGCCTGCCCTCAAAATCCTCCAACTCACTGAATGACTTCCGGCTCCGGAGTTTTCACAAGCTGTCCGACCAACTGCTCATCGGGGTAGAAGAGCCAGACATAGGCGCTGATTTTCTCCCGCATGGAGTTCCGGGCTTTTTCGGAAGACATGTCCAGCGCCCTCGAGTAATGGGCCGCAGCCGATGCCCGGGCGGCCGCATGTTCGGGGTCCGCCGGGTGAAGCGTCTTCGAACGAAGCACCCAGAAATTCCCCATCTCCGCATGCACCCCGGCCTCGCTATCCTGGGTGAAGAGGGCCGCTCGCTGCATAGCGAGATCGGCGGCCGGGAGCCACCTCTCGCGGTAATTCGGCCGGTCCCAAAGGCTCGCATAGGCCCAGCCCAGGAGGAGGTGGCGCTCGCCCTCAAACGGGTTCAGGGCGAGGGAGCGCTCGAGCGGGGGGATAATCGCCTCTGCCGTCCCTTGCAAGAAAAGGGGTGCGATGCCGCTCGCGCCCAAGACCTGCGCCCCCGGCGCAGCCGCCTCGGCGGCCTCCGGGTTCGGGAGCATGAATTTGAGCGCCAGCCTGTAAGGATAACCCGCATTCCAGGGGTCCCAGGCCATGGCGGTTTGAATATCCCCCGCCGGGGGATCCATGTCGCGGTTCAGCGTCGAGTTCGGGACGGTGTTGCAGTGCGCCTCCGCTACAAAGTGTCTGACGCTCCAAAGGCCCGTCCAAAGCACCAGCCCGAGGCCCAGCAACAGCGCCAGCGCCCCGCTGCCGCGGAGCGGGAGCACCCGGAATGGAAGGCCTCCGAGCGCCCCCATTGGCTCCCTCTCGAGGTGCAGGGCGCTGAACCCGATCGCGAGCACGGCGGTGAAGATCAGAAAGTTGGCGGGCATGTGCAGGTTGAAATCGTAGATCGAGTGGAGCCCGATGGCCGCCATCACAGCGAAAGGGACTGCGCCGAGCGAGACCGCAAAGGGCTCTTGCCGCCTCCGATAGGCCCGCATGAGCACAAAGGCGATCCAGCCGGCCCCCAGGAGCATGATGCCGAAGCCCACCAGGCCTGCCTCAGCCAGGAACTGAACCCAGTCGTTGTGCGCATGCTCCACCAGGATGCCCTGATCCTGCGGGGCCTGATAAACCGGGTAGGCGTACTGGAAATTGCCGACGCCGACACCGAAAATCGGGTAATCCCGAAACAGCTCGAAGGTGGTCCTGGCGTACCTGTATCGCGCCTCGAAGGAAGGTTCCAGGTTCTCGAATCGGCTCAAGGGATAATCCACACCCATGTAAAGGGCATAGCCGGCCGTAGCGGTAAACAGAAAGAGTACAAGCGCCCCTTTCCGACGGTTCTTCCTCTTGAAGACGAAGAAGAGCCCCAGGCAAAGGAGTCCGGCTGCGGCTGATGCCATGCCTGCGCGCGATCCGGAAAAGATGAGTCCGAGCCCCATAACGATCCCGGCCAGGAGGACCAGGACCCGTTTGCTCCGCTCCTGCTCTCCGGAGAGGAATGCCCCGATACGCCCTCTGAGGCCGATGCCGGGGACGGGCAGCCGCTTTTTCACGCCCAAGGCGATCGCCCCCGAAAACGCGGCCGCCATGAGCACGCCCATTTCCATGAAGCCGGCGAAATGGTTTCGGTTAATGTAGGTCCCGTTCACAGCCTGGCGGCTCGGGCCGCTTCTCACCCACCAGATATGGGGGTCGGCGGAGTACGTCTGAAGAATGCCATAGAGCGCGGTGAAGGAGCCCGTCAGGAGGAGCAGCACAACGGCAAGTTCGATCCGCCTTCGTGAGTTGAGTACCTGAGCGAATCCGAAGAAGAAGAGGCCGTAGACCAGGAAACGCATGATGGACATGCGGACAGGGTAAATATACGGGGCCAGCGCCGAGCGGAAACCTGAGCCGGCCGCTCCGTCGACGACAAGAGGCGCCGGAATGGCAGCCTCCGCAATTTGGTGCGCTTCCGGCGACAAGATCGACGTCATCGAGTCGGGCAACGGGATGGTCTGAAAGACCAGGAAAGCGGTCATCATGAAAAAGAAGACGTAGAGGCCCGTTCGGGGGCATTGGAAGGTCCACCTTCCGCTCCCGGCGGTTCGGCCGACGTTTTTCACGATCAGGAGGAGCGTCGCTGCGAGCACCCCGAGGCTCATGAAGGTGTAGGCGTAGGTGTGGATCGCCCCGAAGAGGAGCGGGCCGATCACCAGTACGGCCATGTAGAGAGCGAAGGCGGATCTCTCCATGCTCTTCAACTCGTGCCGGATTCGAAGGAAAAGGCTTTGACCTCGTAGGGCCCGAGCCGCGCACGGAGCCTTCCCTCCTGCGCGGCATGATCCTCGCCCGAAAAAACCTCCCTGTAGAGCGTCGGCCGAGGGCCTTCGACGGCGATCATCCCCTCGACAAAGGTGCCGATCGTGTTGACGGCGATCACCAGGCACTCCTGCCCCGTCCTGCGCAGGCAGCACCGGATGGCGGGCCGCCCCCCGGGGTCTACGCGGTACGAGGACACCATGCTCACCTCGGGTGCATCGGGAAGGTTCTCCACGCTGAGCCACGGCTGGAGAAGGTGCAGCCTGTCGGTCACCTTTTTCAGGGATTCTACGCCCTCCTGCGTCGCACCGGCCTCGGAGAACGAGAAAAAGAAGACCCCCCTGGCCCCGTGAACCACGGAAAGAAAGGCCAGGCAGTCCATCTCATGCCATTGGGGCATACGCGGCCATCCCCAACCGGACCACTTCCTGCCGCCAAAGGCCTGGACGACCGCCGCCATACGGCTCCGCCCGACATCCCGTGCCGCCCGGTCCATGGAATCCGAAAGCCAGGTCATGGGCATGTGGGGAACGGGATACTGGTCGAGGAGAAAGAAGTCGGCGGCATCCAGATAATCGCGGCAAACCTGGGGCCTGACCACCGCCATGCAGGTAGCCGCATCCGGGAACCTCGCTTTGATCAAACGCTGGATGTCCTGTGCCCGGCCGCGAGGAAACGCGTGGATGCCAGGTTCGTCATTCACATAAAAGGCCAAATCATCGCTGCGCACGGTCTTCGCCAACTCGTCCAGGAACGGCGTCAGGCGGTCCGGATCCTTGGGAACCGATACCACATACTTCAAGCCCAGTTCGTGGCATTTTTCAATCGTCTCTTTGCTGCCGTCCGTGATGACCGTGTTGAAGCCGGCTGCCTTCACGGTCTCCAGCGCATCGGGTTCGGCGCCGTAGACGCCGATCGGGTAGAAACCCTCCTCAAAAAAGGAGGCGGCCGGCTTCGGCGCATTTTCATCTCTGAGATCCGCCATCCGAACCAGGCGCGGTTCGCTCATCCAGAAGGTATGCCCGGGATGGTGGTTCACGAACTCGAAGAGATCCGATGCCGGCTCTTCCGGGCAGGTGACGTGCAGCCTGACGGGTTGAAAACGCCTTACCTGCATATGGACGTTTACGAGATGCTCCTCGCCCCAAAACGTGAACCGGGGGTACACGCCGTTCTCCATGCTATGGCGGTAGAGAAGCGACTCGAACAGAAACGTCTCCCCGGGGGTACAGCTCGGAAGGGGGCTCGACCACACACCCCCCCGGTCGGTGCCGGCAGAAATGCCCAAACACAGGGAGCGATGGCGCGCAAGGGGCTCCCAGCCTGTGACGTCGATCCGGTCCGCAGGCGATACCGCAAGGCTGCTCTTCGAACGGGTTTCTCCGGCCGGCGCGCCGCGCCGCCACTCGACGGGTCCGCTCCCATCCGAAGCCATCCCGAACCCGGGGTTCGTGATCAGGTTGGCGGCCCCCTGAAAAGAGCCGAGAGCCTCCCACAGCCCGGACGTCATGTCCTGAAGCGCGAAGACGAGGACCGCTTCCGCGCCGCCCTCCCGAGTCGCCGTATCGAGGACCGAACTGAACTCTCGGGGATCGCAGCCCCCCGCCTGGACAATGGGCCACACGGAGCAACCTGCGGCCTCCCGGAAATAGTCCGTCGCCTCTCCCACCCAGGACACGGGCCGGCCGGAGATCCGATGATAGAGCATGGGGGAGACGATATCGGCGATGGCCGAGAGTTCCCCGGCGTCCTGGGCCAGAATGTACGAGACGGCGTTCCCATATTCCCCCTTGGTCCAGGGAATCAGAAAGACGCCTAATTTCACGGTGTCTTGCGCATCGGCCCTTTCCAGGATGCCGCGGACCTCCTCTGCAAAGGAGGTGATCTGCCGCTTTTTCCACTTCATCCATTCATAGGGACAGTGCTCGTCGATCCAATCGGCGGCCGCAACCGCGTCGAGATCCGCCGGGAGGGCGATCCCCGTCTGCTGCCGAAAGAGACGGAGGCACCTCGGACAATAGCAGGTATCCGGTATTCGAGGGTCTTCCGCCTCCCAAACCCCCGGATATCGGAGAAAATCTAGCCAAATGCCATCGATCGCATCCTCTCCTCTGAACCCCTCCACGATTTCTTGGATCGCTTTCAGCCGATCCTGACGCCACCCTCGATGGCTTGGACAAACCCCTCCCGGGGCCTTTCCCTGTTCCGAGGCCCCGATAAGCCGCCCGTCTGCCTGGACCGGCATTGAATCAGGGTATCGTTCCCAGGCCTCGCTGCCTCCAAATGCATTGACGCTGACATACACCTCGAATCCACGTTTCTTGAAGGCCGCAACGACGGCCTTGTCCGGCGGGACGAAAACCGCCTTCAATCCAGTAGCCTTCAGCTGCAATGCATAGCTGTTCAAATCCTCCCCCGCCCGCGGTGAGACGCCATACATACCTTTGAACACCTCCGCTCCCGCAAAGAAGGGAAAAAGAAGCACCAAGAACACGCCTGCAGCGATGCGAAGCCTCATGTCAATGTCCCGCCGGCCTTGGAAAAGTCAGCTTCACACATGCTCTGAGCGGGCCTTATACCCAAGGAGAGGAACATTGCCGTTCATCCTCACGCCTTCCTTGCCCAAAATGTTTTCGAGCGTTCCGATCACATTCCGGCGCAGATGTTCGACCCGCTTGAGTGTATAGTGCGAGGTCGCGCCGGAACCGCCGTTTTTCAGCAGCACCAGCGTGCCGAGATTTTCACTCTCCTCGCCGATAAGCGCCAATTCGAGGCGCAGCTGGTAGCGCTGCCGGATATCGGAGAGGGGAGTCCGGCTCCAGACGAAATCCGGCGGATCGATCCGGCTACAGACACTGGCGTGCAACGCAGCGGTCAAGCGGCGATCCATGTTCCCAGGGCCGAACATGAGGCATCCGGCACCTTGTGGGGCCCTCATTTCAAACGGCCGGCCCTCCTTCTTTCCACCTCCTTTCTTATTGCCGTTCTTGTTGCCGTTCAGATACAGGGCCGCAAGATCGATTTCGAGCATCCCCAGGGCATGGGCCGTCCTGCGCCACAGTTCTTCGAGATCGCTTGCCTCGCTGATCTGGATCTGTTCATAGAGGAAGCTCCTCCGCTCATGCGAAAGTCCGGCTGCATCGCCGAGTTCGCGAATCCACGCCATCAGCCGCTTTCCTTTGAGGTAGTTCATATATCCAAGCCGCCGGATGCCCAGAATCACCACCACGGCAATCGCGCCCAAGATCAATGCAGCCCGCTCGTCCTGGAGGTTGACGAGCGCAAGGGCAAGGATCCCGAACATGATCGAGGCCCCGTACAGGAGCAGAACCGCCTTCCGGTGCGAGTACCCGAGCCGCAGCAACCGGTGGTGGAAGTGCTCCCGGTCGGCCTGAAAAATGGCCTTTCCCATCAGGAAACGGCGGACCGTCGCCCACATGGTATCGAGCAGCGGAACCCCCATAGCGATGACCGGGATCAGCAGCGTCACGGCGGCCTGGCCTTTGATCGAACCGATGATGCTGGAGGTGGCGATCATATACCCGAGAAAGTAGCTGCCCCCGTCGCCCATAAAAATTTTGGCCGGGTTGAAGTTGTAACGCAAAAAGCCCAGAATGGCACCCGCCAGCGCCGCCATCAGAGCGGCCACAAGCAGATGATGTCCGATCACGCTCAACGCCACCAGTACCATGCAGGCGAAGAAGCTCACCCCCGCCGCCAACCCGTCAAGCCCGTCGATCAAATTGATAGCGTTCATCACGAGCAGTATCCAAAAGACCGTCACCGGCAGAGCGACCCAGCCTAAATGAAAAGTCCCCACCCCGGGGACGCTGACGCCTTGGATCTGTACACCCCCGAAATAGGCAATCGCCCCCGCCAGAATCTGGACCCCGAACTTTTTCCACGGTCCAAGTCCGCGCTTGTCATCCCAGAGGCCCAGCCCGAAGGCGATCGCACTGCCGAGCGCGATCGCAAACAGTGCCGGTTCGGACGCGATCAACTGCAGCACATTCGTCTTCTCCCGGACCCACGGAGAGAGCACCGGGAGGAATGAACCCCAAAACGACAAAAAGATGGCCGCGCCCCCGATACGCGGCACCGGCCGTCGATGGATCTTACGCTCGCCAGGCGGATCGACGATCCCCAAACGCAAACCAACCTTGGCAACCAGTGGTGTATTGACCAAGGCCAAGGTAAGGGCGATAAGAAAGATGACGGTAATGGTAGTCATGAGAGGTAATCGAGGGTGAAAAGCGGATTATCTGAATCGACTCCGCTTCTCGTGCAAAACCAGGCTCAGAAAAAGGGGGGTGGAAACAAGATTCCGGCGCCACAGCCGCCGGGGCTCTTGGATGAGCCTCGGCAGCCATTCGAGACCATGCTCCAAAAACCAGCGCGGAGCGCGTTTCACAGTCCCAACGTAAAAATCGAACACTGCCCCGACCGCAGCGATCAACGCCGCATCGAGCCTACGCCGATTCAGGTATATCCACTTTTCCTGCTTCGGAGCGCTCATCCCTACCCACAAAACATCGGGGCGGGCAGCGTTTATCGCAGCAACCATATCTCGCGTGTCGTTCTCGTCGAAATCGGGTTTAAAAGGCGGCGAATACATCCCAGCAATCTCGACGTTGGGATATTGCCTTGAAAACTTATCGCGGATCCGTTCGAGGTTTTTATAGGTCGATCCCAGGAAAAAGCACCGGTATCCGCCCCTCCGGTTCATATGCAGGTTTACTTCGCGGAAGATGTCGCTCCCCGTGATGCGCTCGCGAATCGCACCGCCAAGGATACGCGATGCGAAGACGATCCCGGTTCCGTCGGGCACGACGATGTCCGCATCCCTGAGAGCCATCGAGAACACCGGGTCCCGCCTCGCCAGAACGATGGAGTGCGGATTCAGGCACGCCACGACCTGACGTTCGGCCCTGGACCCCAACCCACTAAGGATCCTATCGATGCAGGCATCGAGGGTGGCTTGTGTAACGCCCAAGCCAAGGATAGGTTCCGTGTAGTCCTTCATGACCTGCTCACCGCCTGCAAACGCTAAAAATTTTTGCTGAGTTGTCTGGTCTCGAACCGGATTCCTTGCCTGTTGCTGTATGACAAGACTCCCCGGGCACAACCTGCTCGGGCAAAATGAAGGAATGGCGCCTGGCCATTTGCAGAACGCTCGACCATATCCTGAACAGCGGGGAAAAGTGCTTCTCTAAGAAGGCCAAGCCTTAGGATCCTAGTGACCCTTTTCGGGGTTGCTCGGCACAGCTCCGCCCCTTCGGTTCATGGCCCGACCATTCCTTTAGCTACTGATTTACTGGCAGATTTTGGAGGTTTTCACCTCTCCTGCCGAACCAATCCCGGCCCGCCGGTTCCATCGGTTGATTCGATATCGAAAGAGCTGCATCCGGGATTGATGAACCGGAAATAGTCGTCGATCTTCCTGCACAACTCCTGCACGGAATCCCGGACGGTCAGGGTCTGCTTCGTCGTGAAGGTGATGACCGTATCGGGCTTCGACCTGATGGAGAATATGTGCAAGGGGTTCAGCCACATCTTCGAATTGTCGAGCAGCACAACCTCGATCATTTCGGCCTTTCTTTCTCCTGCCATCCATGACCCGGGGGCTATGGTCATGGGCACAGGACTCCCGGATATGCCCTTGCGACAATCAACAGCCGGGTGCAGTGGGCACCGGCGCCTCCCGCTCGCCGCATATCCGTCATCTGAGTACGATCCCGCCTGGGTGCAGACGCCTCGATCGGCCTTCGGGCTCTCCACGACTCCTATCAAAATGATAGACACCGGCCGGCCCTATCTGTTGCAGCCTGTCTAGCCCTGGAACAGCCGTTGCCGGTCATCCGGGGAGGCCGGGGATGGAGCGCCTCGAAGATCGAAAACCGCCGAATCACCCCAAAACAAAGGGCTTCAGGGTCAATCCGGGGCATCCATCCAAATGGTGTCGCTTTTTATGGAGTCGAGGTGGGCGCCGGTGAAGAACCTGCCCCGGCGCACGGCCGCAGTGATAATTGCGAAAGGCGTGCCAATTATTTAAGCCATTGATATACATAACGATTCAAATGTTGAAACAAAAATGTTCATGGCTTAAACTATCATCTTGATCGTATTGAACAAGGTGGTCTATCAATTTGATAGACCAGGGAAGGTTCGGGTGCGGCGAAGGGAGGGGGCTGGATTGGGGGTGGCGTCCTTTCCGCAGTATTTATCCGTGTGCTTTCAATCGCTTGGAGCTATTTCCGTTGTGCTGGAGAGGGGAAACGGCGTTCCCGGCGGTCAGAGCCGCGGGAGGATGTGTCGTGGTTAAATGGAGGAGGGTGTCGGGCAAGGGAGGCGGAATCAAAGACAAATGATTCGTTATAAGGAGTGGTTACTTGAAGTCTATCATTTTGATAGAGCGGGGCCGCGTGTTAAAGCTGACCGGGGTGGTCACGCGCATCCGGATGCGGCTTGTGCCTGGCCGGCACAAGGCCTTCGGGATCGCATGCTTCGAGGAACTGGAGGGGGTGGCTGACGGGGTGCCTCTCGGAGTTCTGCAGTCAAACGTCCGTAAATCGAGACAACGCGGTGGTGTGGCAAGCAAATGATGCTACTTGATCCAGAGGCTTGCGCCGTTGCACCCGATGGACTTCCACAAGACGAAGACGGGCTGAACCGCGCCGGCGGGCGGATACTGCTCGAGCACCGTGCGGCTCAAGTTGAAAGGGTTTTTTGGCAGGGCGGTCCCATCGATGTCGTAGACGGCCAATTCCACGTTGTAAAATCTTATATCCTCGTTCGTCATGGGTTTTGCGGCCTCGGCGATCATCACCAGAGCCTCTTCGAGAGTCATGCCCTTGAAATCCGGAAAGACCAGTTCAAAATCCCCATAGACGGCATGGCCGGCGTCAAAGGGATTGCTGAGCGGCATAATCAGGGTCCGGTCGTTCCGGGTGGGTTTTGTGTCTTTCAGATGGATTGGGCGGTCCTTGGAGCGATCCCCTTTCTGCGCTGATTCATTGCGCTCAGGTCGGTATTCCAAGATGCTCACCCATGGCAAGGATTCCCCATCCTCGTCGGAGCAAAGGGGCACCGTATCGCTGGAATCCTTCACTGAGGGCTCATTTTTCGGAGGCTTGAAGATATTCTCCAACCTCAGGGGATCAGAGGCGAGCTGTCCGATCATCTGATCGAAGACGAGATCGAGCCGGTTATGCAGATCCAGTCCACTATTAACGCCGGTCAAAAAATGGACAGACATAGCCGGTAGAAAACTGGCCAAAATGAGCGGCTGAAAAACCGGCATTGCAGGTTCTTCCTTCTTTCCTGTATGTAAAACCTGTCTTTTCTTCCTGGATCTGCTTCTTTCTCTTCTTTATTTCGTCTTTTTGTGTAATCTCGAAAGATTAGGCTCACAAGTGTTATGGTTGTCATCCACGGGGAGGACGACCATGAACGAGACTATTCGATGCCTCCATTGCGGATCTGTTTTCGAGCGCAATCCGCGCATCAAGACCCAACGCTACTGCGCCCGGAAGGAATGCCAGCGTGCCCGGAAGCGCCAGTGGCAGCGTG
>NZ_AULM01000020.1 GCF_000422285.1 Desulfatiglans anilini DSM 4660 | reverse complement strand
TTCGATTCCAACACGGTAGCCTCCGCGATCGCTGACCGGCTCGTCTACAACTCGGAGATCATCATCCTCGGAGGAACAAGTTATCGAAGAAAGCACAAATAGATCCATTCCCTATAAAATCTTTGTTTGCTCCCGCCTCTTCCTCCTGGAGATGTGGTGGGCCCTTCCTCGGGCGTATCTGGCTCCCGCAGGCTGCCCTTCTTCGCACAGCCGTTTGCCGCCCTGTGCACAGCTATGCCCCGGTACTCTCCCTGATCGTTTTTAAACCCTCCATTCTGTCCATTTTTTGACCGGCGTTAATAATGTTACGCTACGAAGAAAACGGTCCCAGAATTCATTGCTCCAATAGTGATAAGCACCTCCGGAACCAGATCGAAGATATGCTCCATGCCGTTGCATCCATCCCTCACATCCCATTCAGACGAACGAGGATCCTGGACATTTACGCCTTTTATCTTTTCTGCTTCACTGGCTTTGTAGTGCTTGATGAAAACCACTGCGTCCTCGCCTGCAATCCAGCCGCATGTCTGCTTTCTGGAAAAAGAGACTCCGAACTCATCGGCAAACCCTTTGATTGCCTCATCGGGCAAGAAGCAAAGGTTCAAGTGAACACCTGCCTGGAAAGGCTAAAGAAAAATGGAAAATTTTCCACCATTACGGTTTCATATCAATGGCCAGGAGCAAAGCCCGCTCCTCTCCATATCGATGCATTCATGTACAAAGACGCAAAAGACCGCCATGTAACCGCATGCCTGTTGTCCACTCAAACCGCCGCATCCCCCATCGAAAGCGACACCGAAACGCGATACGCGCGGATAGCTGAGCTCTATATCGCCCAGAGAAAGGAATTGCATCAGGCCCTCAAATATCGGGCCCATAATGGAATTCATCTGAAAGCGCCAAGTGCTGCACAGACAGCACATTCTCAATCAGCACATAATCTTTTGAAACTTATCGAGCGCGAGCGGCATGAAATGGGTTCCGCTTTACACGATCAATTCGGCCAACTGCTGGCGGCGCTTAAGATGAACTTTGAAAATTTTCTACTCGACATGGATAATATTGATGCTTCAAGAACTTTAAAAGCTGACAAAATTATCTCGCAGATCAATGAATTGATTTCAGTGACGAGAAATATGTCGCACTGGCTACGGGCTGACTGCGTTAATAAAATTGGATTGAAATCTGCTATTCAGGGATTGCTTGATGAATTCGTGTTAAGAACCGATATCAGCTGCAAATTTTTCACGAAGAAAGTCTTCGATCAAATCAACAGCGAGGCGGGCATTGCACTTTTCAGAATCCTTCAGGAGTCGCTCACCAACATTCTTAAACATGCCAAGGCCACCCAGGTCTGGGTCTCTCTCCTGATGGAAGGTCCATTCGCCTGCCTGAGTATAGAAGACAACGGGATCGGATTTGACCCTGAAAAAACCTTTTGCAGAGATTTGGAACCTGGCTCTCCCATGGGTATCGTGATTATGCGTGAAAGAGCGGAACAATTGGGCGGAGAACTGGAAATAGAATCCGAACCCGGACAGGGAACGCTCGTGATCGCGAAAATTCCTGTTCATCCCATTCAAGTTTAAGGGCACTCGCGAATGTCCATCCGGAAATAAAGCTTTGAAAACGAGATACTTCTCAGGACGGAAGTTATGGTTTTTGTCCAAAAATAAGGAAATTCATTGGTTGTGCGGAGGCGGCCTGTGGACCGCCGCGCAAGCCAACAAATAGATGCAGAGATGGGGCAAAAAGACCCTCTCCGAACGGAAACTCATGAGAAGGCCAGCCGTTTCAGCCTGGCAAAAACGGTCATTGGACGGGAACGCATGATGAAAATCGGCAGGGTTCTTCTAGTGGATGATCATGAGGTTGTTTTGGAAGGTTTGAAGCAGACATTGGAATCCTCTGGGGACTTTGAAGTTATCGGTGTGGCGAAGGATGGTTCCGAGGCGGTTTCAATGATCAGGACACTCAAGCCTGAGTTTGTCATCATGGATATTTCCATGCGTAATCTGAACGGTATTGACGCCACGCGCATGATCAAGGAGTTCAATCAACAAGTCAAAATCATCATCTTCTCCATGCATGTTGAGCGAATCTATGTCACATCTTTATTGAAATACGGCATTTCAGGCTATTTATTAAAAAGCGGTCCCCTGTCAGATATCATTTTGGCGCTTAAAACTGCGGCAGCAAATGGTACATTCTATAGCTCTGAAGTAAGATCAATTCTACAAAAACGTTTATCAGATTTCGAAGTTTTTAACGGAAACAACATGAGCGGATTGAGTGGAATCAAAAGACTAAGCCACCGTGAAAAGGAAGTTTTCAAACTCTTGGCGGATGGTCTGCGTCCCAAAGAGATTGCCATAAAATTATGCATCAGCCAGAAAACCGTCGAAACACATAAATACAACATTATGCAAAAATTTGATGTCAAATCAGTGGCTGAATTGACTAAAATAGCGATAAAAGAAAATCTGATAAAAATTTAGAAATGTGCAATTTTCAAGATACGTTCAAAACCGGTGCCTCTTTAATCCGCTTGTAGAGTGCTTTTCTCGAAATGCCCAATGAGCGGGCTGTCTGCGAAATATTGCCGCCGCAAGCATGCAGCGCCCTTTGGATCGCTTCCATTTCCAAACGCCAGAGCGGGAGGATCTCCGTTGAAGCACCAGGCTGGAGCACGGCATCGTTCAGTTCGGGCGGAAGATGTTCGACATCCAAGGTGTCACCCCCCGCCATAACAACCCCTCTCTCGACCACGTTGCGCAGTTGCCGCACATTACCGGGCCAAGAATACCCGAGAAGCCTCTTCATGGCGGCATCCGTAAAGCGCATTTGCTTTTTCTCCCGCCGGCAAAAATCCTGCAGGAACATCCTCGCCAACTGCTCCAGATCGTCCAGCCGTTTCCGAAGGGGCGGAAGATTGATGTTCACCACATTGATACGATAAAACAAATCCGTTCTGAAGTCACCCTTTGCCACTTTCGCCCTTAAATCTGTGTTCGTCGCGCAAATCAGACGGAAATCCGTCCGCCGTTTCCTGTTGCTGCCGAGTCTTTCGATTTCCTTCTCCTCCAAAACTCGGAGGAGTTTGGCCTGCAGGCTCACATCAAAATCCCCGATTTCGTCCAGGAAAAGCACCCCACCCGATGCCTTCTCTAACTTCCCCACCCTGGCTGCAATCGCACCTGTAAACGCGCCCTTTTCATAGCCGAAGAGTTCGGCTTCGAGGAGATCCTTCGGGATCGCGGCGCAGTTGAAGGCTATGAAATCGCTGTTGCTCCTTTTGCTGTTGGCATAGAGCAGTCTTGCCACCAATTCCTTTCCCGTTCCGGTCTCGCCCGTGATCAGCACATTGCACTCGGAATCCGCTATTGTTTCAATGATCCTCATCACTTTGCGGATTTCCAGGCTTCTCCCTATCAATTTCAACTCAGGGGTTTGTGTTCCTCGATCCTGTGATTCCTTAACCATTTGATGGAGGCGGTGCACCTCGACCGCCTTGGCGACCGTCTTACGCAGCTTCAGGTAATCGGGCGGTTTCAAAAAATAGTAAAACACACCTTCTGTTATGGCATGGACAGCCGAATCCACCGTTCCGAAAGAGGACAAAAATATCACTGGGACATCCGGATGTCTGCCTTTCACGTAGGAAAAAAGCTGCTGGCCGTCAAGACCCTGCATTCGCACGTCCGTTATCAACACATCTAAAGCGTTTTTCTCAATAATTTTGATGGCCTCTTCTCCATCGCGAGCTTGAAGCACTTGGTGATTTTCTTCAGAGAGAATCGCAGCCAAGACCTCCCTTGAATTCGGTTCGTTATCAACCAGGAGAATACGACCACATTTGCCATCGTCACTCATGGTATGCCTCCTATTCTCCTATCTGAATCACCATGATATTCATGGCGTTATCCCTTCATGGGCTGCACCGCAAATTCCTCGCTGCAAAGCGTGTTCGTAATCAACACACATCTCTTTGCAGCGATCCTTCCCTTTCTTGGTCTTCCTTCGGAAATGGTCTTTTTGGCCGATCTCGGCCTCCGTCTGCACGGTTCCCTGTGCGGCTGCAGGTCGCCTCCTCGCAAGCGCTGGATTTCACCGATGTTAACCAAACCGGGAACCCGCCCTGCAGGAATGGGTTTGAGCACGCGCAGCGTGGGAGGAACCAGGATCCGCCGCGAAGGAATGGGACTGAGTTCACGGAGAAGGTGAGCATCCGGCTTCCGCCCCAGGGGGACGAGACTGACCACGCGCCGCCTGGAAGGAAAAATCCTCATTTCCGGATTGGAAAGCGGGTTGCACTGAAAAACTATCTCCGCATGGACACTCATCAGGTTCGGAAGCCCTTTGTGACCCGCTGTACCCAAAACAGACTGATCTCTAGCTCAATCAGTTCGCATTTTACCCTGATCGAATTATAAATCACAGAATTGGGATGTTTATAAATTAATGCGGGGAAAAAGCAGAAAGAAAATGTAAATCGAATGTAATATTTATTAAAATTTCTTTAAAATCTCACACCAATCACACACTTTTCGATTCCTGAAACATGTCCCGTTCAGGCATTATGTCAAAGCATAATGTAAGATTTTTCCTGCGTCCATCAGGAAAATCACGGTTTTCTATCAGGTATTTTTTATTCTGCTCTCATACATTCCGCTGCCCCGTATATCTGGTGAATTTATGCTCGTTTCCATCCGGAAATGGTCTTTTTGGCCAATCTCGACATCAATCTGCACGTTTGATTGTGCGGCGACCTGCAGGTCGCCTCCGCGCAAAGGATGGATTTCTTTGATAGTGGCCAAAAACCCTCATTTCCGGATCGGAAACCGGGTTCTACCTGGAAATCATTTCCGGAGAAACTATGCTCAGTTCCGATAGGTGTCCGCCCGAGCCTCCCCAGCGATTTCCTGAGAGTAGACATAAATCCGGCCCTGGCACCCCTGTGCATCGGAGGAGATCGCCCTTCAGGCATGTCGTCTGCTCCTGCCGTGCGGGACCTTTGATCCGGGCCCTGCCCATAGGCAGCCCTAATCACCGCAAGGTTTCCGGATCCTCAAAAATAGTTTTTTTTCGTCCCTGTTTTCGGTGCCTTTCTTTTTTTTCCCCATCATTCAAATTCTTCTGATAAAAGATCTAGGTTTAATCCGGAAATGATCTCCCCTTCGAAACCGGTTTCCAATCCGGAAATGAGGATTTCTCTTCACACGCTGCGCGTGCTCTGTCCCACCCCTGCGGGGCGGGGTCCCGGTTTGGCCAACATCGAAGAAAGCCAGTCCTTGCTTGTGCGGCGACCTGCAGGTCGCCGCACAAGCAAACACGCAGGTTGACGCAGAGATTAACCAAGAAGACCATTTCCAAATGGAAAAGATAGGATGATCCAAGTGCCCTATCAGCGTTTTAAAAACCCGTATGGCGCGCTGTTGAAAATCGTCCGGATACAGGACTTGCGAAATGCTGTGGGGTGAGACGCACCTTAAAGTGCGACCCTGTTGACATGGGATGAGCATCATAGAGCAGACGGGCGTCTTTCAACAGCGTGCCAGGGTCTATTTCTTTTCGGTCAGGGATCGGACAAGCCCCGCATCCCGCCTGTCGGCGTAAAAAAGATTCGGATAGTATTCGAGGTCATACCATGAGCGGTTTTTCTGCAGCTGTTTCCAATGCCACCAAGATCCGCCTGCTGGCGGTCACCCTCGCCATGGAACTCTACACGGTCGGCGCCTCCACCGTCGGAATGCTCACCTCCAATTCCCTGGTGTTCGTCGCAAATTTCGTCATCGCCCTGACCGCCGCCCTCGCCTCGGGTCTGTCTCTGTACACGGTCAAGCGCATGACGCATCGCACCGACCTCCGCAACACATACGGATTCGGGCGTCTGGAAACCATCTCGAGCATGGTGGTCGGAATCGCCATGCTGCTCGCGGCCGTTTTCATCGGCTATGAGACCCTCATGAAGGTCCGCCACCCCGCGGAGCAGCATGGCGGCCTGCTGGCAATGCTCCTGACGAGCGTCTCCTGCGTGGTCTCCATCTGGCTATGGATCCGCAACCTGCGCCTCAGCCGAACCGAGCACTCCCCCATCTTCGGCGCCATGTGGCGCATGGCCCGGATGGGCGCCCTCGAGGACCTGCTCATTATCCTGGCCGTCGGCCTCGCCTTGATCTTTCACGGCGCTCCCTGGACGCGCTTTCTGGACGTTGGCGCCACCTCCATCCTCCTCCTGAGCTTCCTCAAATCCACTCGCGACGTCTTTTCCGGTTCGATCGGCGACCTGCTCGACCGGAGCCTCGACGAGCGAGACCTGCTCCTGATCCTGCGTGAACTGGCCGCCAATTTCGATGCCTATGAACAAATTCATGGCTTCCGCACCCGCCGGTCCGGCAGCCATATCTTCATCGAACTGTTTCTGGAATTCGACCGGCAAAGACAGATGAAAGAGGTGTACAACCTGATAGACCACCTGGAAGCCGGCCTCAAACAGACGCTGCCGAATGCCCAGGTGATGGTGGTGCCGAGCCGTATTCCGGTCCCGGCCTGAGGGGGATCCGTATGCGAATATGCCGACGGCAGATGCCTGCCGCCGGCACGCTGCGCATCCGACCTCCCCAAAGGGCAGCTTGAATCACCGAACAGTCTGCTCTTTCAAAATGACCTCCGCTCGGAGAGACCGATCGGGGACGGAGTGCCGTGCTGCACGTTTGAGGTCAAGGCTTCAGGATGACTTTGATACAGGCGTCCTTGCGGTTTTCGAAAAGGTCATAGGCCTCGACTGCATCCTCGAGAGCGAACGAGTGCGTCGCGAGCGGCGTGAGGTCGACCCGGCCCGCTTCGAGCAGGCCCATCAACTGCGGCATATGGGCAAGGCTCCCGAGTCCCATGTTGATGCGCACGCCGTAGTAAGCGAGTTCGTTCAAGGGGAACTCCACCGGGGCCGGGAAGAGACCGACTACCGAGACCGTCCCACCGCGGCGAACGGACCGCAGGGCCTGCTGGAAGGTCGCCGGGTTTCCGATCGCCTCGATGACCGCATCCACCCCCTCTCCGCCCGTGGCTTCCCGCAGCCGCTCGACGGCATTCTCTTCGCGGGCGTCGACGATGGTGGCGCCATAGCGCTGCGCTATCTCCAGCCGGTTGTCGAACATGTCCACGGCAAAGACCTCACGGGGTCCCATCTGCCAGGCCGAGATCAGCGCCGCCAAACCGATGGGGCCGCAGCCGAAAACCGCCACCGTATCCCCTGTGGCGATCCCGCCCTCGAGCGCTGCATGATAGCCCGTGCTGAAGACATCCCCTACGAAAACGGCCTGTTCATCCGAAACCTGATCGGGGATCGGGGTCAGACACATGTCCGCATACGGCACGCGCACATAAGACGTCTGGGCGCCTGCCAGCCCCTTGCCGAAAAACTCTCCGCCGCCCCACACACCCCCGTTCGGGCAGTACTGGATCTGACCCCGCCGGCATGCGGGGCAGGTGCCGCACCATACCGCCGCCGGAACGGAAACCCGGTCTCCGGGTTCGAACCGGCTGACATCCGCGCCGGTTTCTCTCACCACCCCCACGAATTCGTGGCCCATGACCGTCCCGGGTGCAATCCCCGGCAACTGCCCGTGCTTGATATGAATGTCCGATCCGCAGATGGCCGCGGCCGTCACCTGCACGAGAACGTCGTCGTTCTTCTGAAGCCGGGGCTCCGGCACCTCCGCCATCCCCACCCGATGACCTTCCATCAACACCACTGCCTTCATGCTAACTCCCCTCCGTGTCCTCTCGATTCAAGTCGATGGTCCGTTCCGCCTCTCAGCGTTTCAGAACATGCCCTTACCTTTTTACGGCCCCATATCTGACTGCACCGGTCTGCCCTCTCAACTTCTTCCGTTGCGATATCCGAAAACACGCTCAAGATCCGCACTCAAACGCCATGCAAAGCAAGATGAGACAGGCCGCGCCCGCGCCGACAACCCATCGACCCTGCCGGCAGCAAAGACACACCCCGCTTGAGGCTGAAGGGCATGCCTCCGCGCTGATCAGCGCTCCCTTTGCCCCAACCCCAGTGCCCCATGAAGGATGAAATCCAAAATCTCTTCGACGGCCTGCTCGTGAGAGAGTTCCCCTTCGGTGCGGAACCACTTCAGATGCCAGTTGATCACCCCTAGTATATTGAATGCCAGAATCTTGATGCTGCGGGTTTGCACCAGGCCTTCCTGTGCAAGATCGCTGAGGACCTGGACGTACATATCCAGGATTTCCCGCTGAATCTTGCAGTTGATTCGATGCCCTTCCTGGGAAAGGTGATCTTCATCCAGAAAGAATATCTTCGATTCCCTCAGAAATTCTCTTGAAAGCTTCAGGTGCGTCTGGACGAGGCTCTTCAGTTTTCGGACAGGTTCCTCCTCTTTTTCCGAACCCTCTCTGAGCCTCCTCAGCAAAGCGTCGGAAGCATATTCCAGTATCGCGAGGAGAAGGCCTTCCTTGTTGCCGAAATAATGGTAGATATTCGAGATGCTCATCCCCATCGCGCTCGCGATGTCCCGGATGGACGTCCCGGCGAATCCCCTGTTCGCAAAAAGTTCCACCGCCACCTGGATGAGTTTTTCTTTGCTGCCCTGATTTCCAGACACAGTCCCCTCACTTGCTACGATTTCAAAACACGAAACGCACCATGGAAAACCATCAGACAGAGCAAAAAGCCGCCGGCTGGTTCAAAAGGAAAAGCCTCAGGTTATATCGATTGATCGATAGCATATCGAACACTCGATACATTGTCAACATAAAATATAAAATGTCCATCCGGAGATGATTATCCAGGTAGAACCTGGTTTACCATCCGGGAATGAGGATTTTTCTTCACACGATCCGCGTGCTCGGCCCCACCCCCGCGGGGCGGGTTCCACCAGGTTACTTCACACCCAGCGCGTGCTCAATCCCACCGTTTCTCGCCGGGGCACATTCCATTAATTTATAGAAAATCAATCATTTGCGCTGCGACGCGCTACGGCGATCTGCAGGATGCTGCAAAAACAACTATGCAGATGGAGCCGGGATCGGCCAAGAGGACCATTCCCGGATGGAAACCAGGCATCGGTCCGCCCGGGCTCAGGATCGTCCAGCCGCGATTGGAGAACCGCCTTCCTTGGACCGAAATAAACGAAACCCCCGGTTCAAATTCCGCGAACTTTTTGTGCAAAACCTCTTTGACAAAACCGGCGCTCGGGGATACAGTCCCCCGCAGGGTCATTTCCGGCCTTCCCGCAGCCGCCGAATCCCCAAAAACATGTTTGACCTGTCCGGCGGCAGGAAGACTCTGGGCTACGGTGGAAGGCTGGTATTTCAAGCCTGGAGTACCAGGATGGTGACGGCTTCACGGCCCGTACAGGGCAAGAATACGCGTATATCGAACGGGGACCCCGCCTGTCTGCTGGACCGCCAGGCCGCCCCGGGAATCGGAGGATGACATGACAGAGGCTCTCAGCCCGAAAAGACTACCCAAGGACGTTCAGGACCATTTATCCAAATTCGATCTCAACGCCTGCATGACCTGCGGCACCTGCACCAATGGGTGCCCCATCACGGGAACCCCCGGAATGGAGGGATGGGATACCCGCAAGGTTCTGCGCATGCTGGTCTTAGGCATGCTGGACGAGGTGGTGAATTCGAAGTTCCCCTGGCTCTGCACCGGCTGCGGCCGCTGCGCCTACGCCTGCCCGATGGGCATCGACATCCCGTGGATCATGCTGCACATGAAGCATCTGCGGCCCCGTGACGAAGTCCCCGGAATCCTCCACAAAGGCGCAGCCAACGCCCTGAGCACCGGCAACAACATGGCCATTCCCCAGACAGACTATTTCTTCCTGCTCTCGGACCTTGGCAACGAGCTGGCCGAGGAGGAATTGCCGGGCTTCTACGTCCCCGTCGACAAGGACGACGCCGACATCCTCTTCTTCCCCAACTCCAAAGAGGTCTTCGCGGACAACGAGGACATGAAATGGTGGTGGAAAATCTTCTATGCCGCAAAAGAAAACTGGACGGTCCCTTCGGAAAACTGGGAGTCGGTCGACTGGGGGCTCTTTACCGGCAACTATGATGCCATCAAGGAACTGGCGCGCCGGAAGATCGACTTCGTGAAAAAACATCGGATCAAGCGCATGATCATGCCTGACTGCGGAGGCGGATCGTACGGCTGCCGTGAAGGCATGAAGATGTGCGTCCACGAAAACCCCGACAACGAGATCAATTACATCTACCTCTACGATTACCTGAAGGAGCTCATCGAGACCGGCCGCATCAAGATCGACAAGAGCGTGAACGCCGGCAAGATCTTCACCTGGCACGACTCCTGCAAACATGGCCGTGAACTCGAACGGCACTTCGGCAAGGGTTACTATGACGAACCGCGCTGGATCATCCAGCAGTGCGTGGACGAGTTCGTCGAAATGGAGCCGGGCCGCGCGAACAACTTCTGCTGCGGCGCCGGCGGCGGGATGTGGCCCGGACCCTACGAAGAGGAAGCCGCCTGGCACGGCCGCATGAAATACAACCAGATCAAGAACTCCGGCGCCCACGTGGTGGTCGTCGGCTGTTCCAACTGCCACGACCAGATGATGAAGCGCATCCCCAAGTTCTACCCGGACTACAAGTATGAGGTGAAATACATCTGGGAACTGGTCGCCGACAGCCTCGTACTGGACCCCTGGACCGAAGAAGAGGTCGCCCGGGGCGAAGCCGAGGGCGCCGCCCAATGGGAGCGGCTGGGCGTCGACCTCGACCAGGAATGGTAGACCGTCTGACCATGCCCACCAGCGGACCTCTTACCCAGGTTCCAACTGGAAATGGTCTTTTTCGCCAATCTCGGCGTCAATCTGCACGTTTGCTTGTGCGGCGGCCTGCAGGCCGCCGTCGCGCAAACGTTTGAATTTTTCGATATCAGCCACGGCGTGGAATGCCGCCTCTGCACCCGGGCCTGAAGCCGGACCACCCGAGCGAATTTTTCTTCCCGGAGTCCAATCGATGCAAAAACGCCTCGGCGTGATCGTGCTCGCCGCCGGTTTCTCCTCCAGGATGGGCGCCTTCAAACCCCTCCTCCCGTTCGGGGAAACGACGGTGGCGGAGCATCTCATCCGGAACCTCAGGAGCATCGGACTCAGCGAGATTTACGTGGTCACAGGATTTCGTGCCGATGAACTCGCGGGGCGGATGGCCGCCTCGGGGGCCGTGCCGATCCACAACCCGCGCTTCGAAGAGGGGATGTTCTCCTCCATCCAGGCCGGAATCCAAAGCCTTCCTCGGGACCTCGACGGCTTTTTCGTCCTTCCGGTGGACACGCCGCTCGTGCGGCCGGGCACCTTTCACTTTCTGGCGAACGTACTTGACGCCTCCAACCGCAAAGGGATCTTCATTCCGCGTTTCTCGGGCAGAAGAGGCCACCCACCCCTCCTGGATGCGGGCTGGGCCGAGGCCATCCTGCAGTGGCAAGGCCCGTATGGGCTGCGAGGTTTTTTCCAGGCCCATTCCGGCAGCTGCGTGGAAGTGGACGTACCCGATCGGCTCATGCTGCTGGATATGGACACCCCCGAAAAATATCGGACCCTTCTCGAAGCGCTGCCCCGGCAGGATATCCCGGACCGGGAGGAATGCCTCGCACTGCTTCGCACTCTGAACACCCCGCCGGAAGAACTTCGCCGCATTCAGGAGGCATCGAGTCTGGCCTCTTTCCTGGGGCACACCCTCACGGCATGCGGGAACCCCGTGGACCTCCAACGCCTCGAGGCGGCTGCACTCCTGCAGCATCTCAAGCCTGCAGCATCAAAGCATTCGGAAAGCCTGGCCGCATTTCTAAAGGGCATCGGCTTCGGGCGTGTGGCCGAAACCCTGGCCGCCGCTGCGCACATCGACCCTCTCTCCACAGGGCCCCAGGAGGAGGCGGATATCCTCCTCCTGGCCGACTCTCATCTCCGCCGGGGGGCTGCTCCCGGCAGCGCGGCCTCTTCGGTTGGGACGCCGCCATCCTCCTTCGGAGAGCATGGGGGGCCCGAAGCGGACAGGCGCCGGATCGACAGGGTGCAGGCCCTCGAAAAGCGTTTTGAAGAAACCTGCGGGAAAACCATTTCGTGCGCACTCCAGGAGTATCGGGAACACGATGACAGGCGCCGGTCCCACGGTGTGACGGCCGGCTGAACGCTTCGCCCACGAACCGGCCCTTCCCTGGCGGCGCCCTTCTATGGAACCGTCCGACAGGTCCTCATGCGCGTGCATCCGGAAATGATTTCCCGGCAGGATCCGGCTTCCTATCCGGAAATGAGGATTTTTCTTCCTACCCTTCGGCCTCTTTCTGCTCTGGCACCGCATCGCCCCGGCGGGGAATACCAGGGTCCCGTGGAGTTCCACGGGCAGGGTTTCTGCCCTTTGCCACGGCTGGACCTAGACCCGGATCCCCTGCCGGAGTATATCCCTCCCACATAGCATGGCTCAGCACAATTGGTTTTTCAATGCCGCATCGAACCTCCCTCTTGACAGCCCGGTATCGCCTCTTTAAAATGAAGGATAAATTGTGAAAAATCAGATTTCGGGGTGGCCTTAAAGGCCTGAGATTATACCCGTTGAACCTGATCTGGGTCATGCCAGCGTAGGGATAAGAAGGAAGGTTCCATTCATTTGAATGGACCAGGAGGCCGCTTCCCGCGCGATGGGTTGCGGCTTTTTTCATGGGTCATCTTTCGGGGGTTTGAGCATGCTCGACACGTTAAGGGAAAAGGCGGTTCGCAATCTGACATCCGTCCGGGACCAGAAGCCTCTGGTCCACAGCATCACCAATTTCGTGGTGATGAACTTCACCGCCAACACCCTTCTAGCCATGGGCGCAAGTCCGGTCATGGCCCACGCCGAGGAGGAAGTGGAGGAAATGGTCTCTTTGGCCGGAGCGCTGGTTCTGAACATCGGGACCCTCAGCGGCCCCTGGATTGCATCGATGCTCAAGGCCGGCAGAAAAGCCGCCGAATTGCACAAACCTGTCATTCTGGACCCGGTGGGGGCAGGCGCGACCGAATTCCGAACCCGGACCGCCCTGGAAATCATGGAGGCGGCAAAACCATCCGTCATCAGGGGGAACGCTTCGGAGATCCTCGCCCTGGCCCGGACCGGTTCGAAGACGAAAGGGGTGGACTCGCTGCACACCGTCGAAGATCTCGGAGACAGGGTCGAGGAAATGGCTCTGAACCAGCATGCGGTCTTCGCCGTCACCGGCCCGAGGGACCTCGTCACAGACGGCGTGAGGGCCGTCAAGGTGGGAAACGGGCACCCGCTGATGTCGACCATTACAGGGACCGGCTGCGCTGCAACGGTCACCATCGGGGCGTTCCTGGCGGTCGACCCTGATCCGTGGAGCGCTGCGGCGACCGCGCTCGCCTTCTTCGGACTGGCCGGTGAAATCGGTGCTTCCAGTTGCCACGGGCCGGGCAGTTTTATGACCGCCTTTCTCGATGCCCTGTACAACTTGACCCCGGAGGCCTTGGCTGCCGGGTGCCGGTTCGAGCAGCCCTGACAGAGGGTCAAAAGGGATTTCCTTTGACATAGACTCGTTTCATTGCGGCATGCATTCCGGGAGGCCCGCTCGGCGGGCGGCGGCCGGTTCCGAACCCTACGAACCGCGTAAACCCGTACCGCCGGCCTTCGAGCCAAGAGATGACCCCATGCAGATCAAACAGATCGATTATTCCTTATACCTCGTCACGGACCGCAGCCTCGCCCGCGGACGCCCGACGCGTGCCATAGTGGAGGCCGCCGTCAGAGGGGGAGTGACCTGCGTGCAACTGAGGGAGAAAACGTGCTCCACCCGCACCTTCATCGAGGAGGCGCTCGGTCTGCGCAGCCTCCTGCATGAACACGGCATCCCCCTCATCATCAACGACCGCGTGGATGTGGCTCTGGCCGTCGAGGCCGACGGGGTTCACCTCGGTCAGACCGACATGCCGCTTCCTCAGGCAAGAGCGATCCTCGGGGATAAGGCTCTCATCGGAATCTCCGCGGAAAGCCTGGACGACGCCCTTCGGGCGGAGGCGGAGGGCGCGGATTACATCGGGGTAAGCCCTATCTTCACCACCCCGACCAAGACGGACACCGCCCCCGCCCTCGGACTCGGCGGGCTCGCGGCGATCCGGGCGGCTGTGCGGCTGCCGCTGGTCGGCATCGGGGGTCTCAACCTCGAAAACGCCGCCGAGGTCATCCGGCACGGCGGGAGCGGCCTGGCGGTCGTCTCCGCCATCGTATCCGCAGAAGACCCCGAGGCGGCCGCCAGACGACTGCGGGCGGCGATCGAAAGGGCTAAGGCGCAATGGGGCTGAAAGAGATCGGAGAGTTCGGATTCATCCGCAGGGTGACTCAGGGGTGCCTCGTCCGTCCGGACGGAGTCCTCAAGGGCATCGGCGACGATGCGGCGGCCTTCCGAACGGCGGAGGGGCGGATCACCCTGCTGACCACCGACCTGCTGGTCGAACGGGTCCACTTCATCCGTGACCGGATCAGCGGCTTCGACCTCGGGTACAAATCTCTGGCCGTCAACTTGAGCGACATCGCCGCGATGGGCGGAACCCCGCGGGAAGCCTTCGTAAGCATCGCCATCCCTGAAGAGGTGCCGCTCAACTACCTCGACCACCTCTATGACGGCATGAAATCCCTGGCCCAGGCCTTTTCCGTCAATATCCTCGGGGGTGACACCACCGGTTCGCGCCGGGATCTGGTCATCAACGTCGCCGTGACGGGAGAGGTACCGGAAGCGGAGATCCTCTTTCGCCACACCGCCAGGACAGGCGACATCGTTTTCATCACCGGCCCGCTCGGAGACAGCCGCGCCGGGCTGCACCTCATCCTGCAGGAGGCGGCTCCGGAATCGCCGGTCGACCGGGACCTGATCGAGGCCCATCTGAGGCCGCGCCCTCATATCCGGGAGGGAAGGTTCCTCGCAAGCGCCGGCGGCGTGCACGCGGCCATCGATGTCAGCGACGGACTCAGTTCGGACCTCGGTCATATTGCAGAGGCGAGCGGCCTCGGAGTGCTGCTTTCGGCGGCGAAGATCCCTTTTTCGGACCATCTTCCGGCCTTCTGCAAACGCTTCGGCTTCGACCCGGTCGACTTCGCCCTTGCAGGCGGCGAGGACTACGTTCTCGTCTGCACCGTGGACCCCGCCAGGGCAGAGGATCTGGCGAAAGAATACCGCCGCCTCTTCGGCCGCATCCTTTACCCCATCGGCCGGATGAACAGCTCCGGACGTCTCGAAATCGAAACCCGTGAAGGCCGGATCATCCCTTTTACGGCATCAGGCTGGAACCACTTTCAGGCAGGCGACCCCCATGGCGACCATCCCGGCGGATTCTGAGACCACCCGGCACAGTTACCGCAAAGCGCTGACCATAGCCGGCTCCGACAGCGGCGGCGGCGCCGGCATTCAGGCCGATCTCAAGACCTTTGCGGCCCTCGGCTGCTACGGCATGTCGGCCATTACCGCCCTGACGGCCCAGAACACTTTCGGGGTCACGGATATACACCCCGTTCCCGCCGCATTCGTGGAGGCTCAACTGGAGGCGGTCTTCAGCGACATGGGCGCCGATGCGGTCAAGATCGGCATGCTCTACTCGGCCGAGTTGATCGCCGCTGTAGCAGGCCGACTGCAAAAGCATGGTGCACGCCGGATCGTCCTGGATACCGTGATGATCTCCCAGAGCGGACACCGGCTCCTCCGCGGCGATGCTGTGGAGGCCTTCAAGGACCTGCTTATCCCGCTGGCCGACATCATCACCCCCAACCTTCCGGAAGCGGCGGTCCTGCTCGGAACTGTGCAAGAGGAATTGAAGGATCTGCGGTCCGCCGCCAAATCGCTTTCCGTATTCGGCAGCGCCGCGGTGCTGCTGAAGGCGGGCCATCTCGAAAACGACCCGGAAAGCAACGATATCCTGTATCTGAAGCAGGAAGACCGCTTCGTCGAACTCAGGGCCCCGCGCATCGCCACCCGGAACAACCATGGGACAGGCTGCACGCTCTCAGCCGCAGCCGCTGCGTACCTGGCCCATGGACTCGACATCCCGGAGGCCGTCCGGAAGGCCAAAGAATACATCCATGCCGCCATCCGGGCCGGCGTCTCCTACCGCCTGGGAAAGGGCCATGGACCGGTGCACCACCTGTTCCCGTTCTGGCAGTAAGTCTGCTGCGCCCCGGCTTCCCTGCCCCCTTCGTTTCCCCCCGCCCGTCGGACAGACACGCTCGGCTTCATTGCTCATTGACCCTCAGAGGCCTCATGATCCCGATCGTTTCTCCGCGCTGCCCGTCATCGGCACCGGCAGGCGGCGGCCGCGAGGACGCCGAACCGGCGCTTTTCCCAAGCGGCGGTTCCAGCCTTTTTACTTGACAAGGCGATCCGGTCGATTCACATAATGGGGCATAGACCGCCATCGTCAACCACCATTGCCCGAGTTTTTTTCGACATCGGAAGGGCCACCAGCCATCGGCGTACTCCGGACCGCAGGTTGCCGGCTGACGCCGGGGGAGCGCCGGAGCGACCCCGCCGTGCCTCAACCCTTACGGTCAATGCGAAGGGAGAATCCGGATCATGCGCAAAAACCGGCTTTCGATCCTGTTTGGCGTCCTCTTTATCTTGCTCTTCGGTCTCCCGGCCGCCTCTCCAGTTGTAGCCGAAGACGGCATCCACATCAAATTCAGCACCTGGCACCCGCCGGCAAGCCGTGAGGTGAAAACGGTGTGGGCGCCTATGCTCGAGGAACTCAACAAGCGGAGCAACGGCAGGATCACATTCACCCTTTACGCAGGCGGAGCCCTCGGCACCGGCCCCGAACACTATGACATCGTCGCCCAGGGGCTCTCCGACATGGGGTATTTCACGGCCACCTGGACGCCCGGGCGCTTCCCCCTGACCGATGTCCTCTCGCTGGCGGCCTGGGTCGATGGAAAAGACGTCGGAGTCGAGATCGGCAACGCCACTTACCGGAGGATCCTCAAGGACGAGTTCCCCGATGTGAAAGTCCTGGAATTGAACGGATGCATCCAGGCCTTTCTGTGGACCAAGAAGCCGATCCGCACCCTCGAAGACTGCAAAGGCTTGCGGCTGCGCACCCCGGGCGGTCATCAGACCCGCTATATCCACGCCATCGGCGCCGAGCCGGTGTTCATGCCCCTGGGCGACGTCTATCTGGCAGTAGAGACGGGCGCGATCGACGGCCTCGTCACCTGTCCGCCGCTCGTGCTCGCCTTCAAACTCCCGGAGGTCATCCAGCACGGCGTCATCCTCACCTTCGGGTGCGTTTCAGAAGGGGTCGTCATGAACCGCAGAAGCTGGGAGAAGACGCCGGACGATCTGAAGCCGATCATCGAAGAGGTCGTGGGAAACCCTTTCAAGACCACTCATGGCTTGAATCAGGAAGTCTATCGAACCATGATGAAGGAAATCGAGAAGAAGGGGGTTTCCCTCTACCGGCTTCCGCAGGATGAAGAGCAGCGCTGGTTCAAGGTCTTTCAGGATGAAACCAGAAAATGGGTGGCCGAATTGGAGGCCAAGGGCCTCCCCGCGCGCAAGGCCGTAGACATCTTCGCTGAAGAAGCCCACAAACATGGAGTCGAGTGCGTCGCCTATCCGAGCGAATGGAAGGATTGAGCCTGAGCCTACCAGCCGCCCGATGCTCCGTGATCCGTTGCCATTCATGAACTGGACAGCCGTCAAAGAAGGAATCCAACGCATCAACCGTTGGCTCTGCCACGCGGGGATGCTTCTCCTCCTGCCCATGATGTTCATGACGGCCGGAGATGTCGTGGGGCGGACCTTCTGGCGCGCCCCTGTCAGCGGGACGGTCGAGCTCTCAAGCTACCTGCTGTCGGTCTTCATCCTTCTCGGTCTCGCCTATACCCATCAGGTCCGGGGGCATGTCCGGGTCTCGGTCTTCACCTCGCGCCTGCCGGAACGGGGACGCCTCTTCCTCGATGCCGTAACGATTTCCCTGGGTCTGCTGATCATCGGAATCGTCGCCTGGCAGGGATGCCTGATCGGCCTTCGCACCAGCGCAGTTTCGGACATGCTCAGAATCCCGCAATGGCCCTTCAGGCTGCTGGTCGCTCTGGGCGCCTTTCTGCTGTGGCTGGAACTCCTGATCGAACTCATCGACACCGTCGGAGAACTGAAAGGGAGGTGATTTTGGACCCGGTAACCACAGGGATGCTTGGCTTGGCCGGGGTGTTTATCCTGCTCTTTCTCGGCATGCCCATCGCCTTCGCCCTGATGCTGGCCGGCTTTGCCGGGATCGCCCAGCTGACCAGCATGGGAGCGGCCCTGCCTGTCGCATCCCGTACGATCTATGAAGTCTCCGCCTACTATCCCTACACCGTCATCCCGCTCTTCATCCTCATGGGCGGATTTGCCGGGAGCTCCGGCATGACCCGGGAGCTCTACAGGACCTTCGATCACTGGCTGCGAAGGCTCCCGGGCGGTTTGGGAATCGCGACCATCGGCGCCTGCGCCGGCTTCTCGGCCGTCTCCGGCTCTTCCGTTGCAACCGCCGCGGCCATGGGCACAGTAGCCCTGCCGGAGATGCAGCGGTTCGGCTACGACCCTCGTTTCGCCAGCGGCACGATCGCCGCTGGAGGCACCCTGGGCTTTCTCATCCCGCCGAGCATCGGTTTTGTCGTCTACGGCATGCTCACGGAACAATCCATCGGGAAACTGCTGATCGCCGGGATGATCCCGGGCCTGCTCCTCTCCCTGGCCTACGTCGCCATCATCGTGCTCTGGGTCAAGCTCAAACCGAATCTGGCGCCGACCAATCCCGAGCCGGTCGCCTGGAGGCGGAAACTCCGGTCTCTGCTCAGCGTGTGGGAGCCCCTCAGCATCTTTGTGGTCGTCATGGGCGGCATCTACCTGGGGTTTTTCACCCCTACCGAGGCTGGAGCGCTAGGGGCGACGCTCCTGCTGCTCGCAGCGCTGTTGAAAAGACGTTTGAGTCGGCGCAATCTCATGGAAGGACTGAGCGAAGCCGTTCGCACCTCCGTCATGGTGCTCTTTCTCGTTGCCGGCGCCAACGTCTTCAGCTACTTCCTGGCCCTGTCGACCATCCCGATGGAGGTCGCGGCCTGGGCCGCCGACCTGTCCGTATCGCGCTTTGCCGTTCTGGCGATCATCGTCTTGATTTACCTTTTTCTAGGGTGTTTCCTGGATGCCATCTCCATGATGGTGCTCACCATGCCGGTGGTTTTTCCCATCGTCCTGACGCTCGGCTTCGATCCCATCTGGTTCGGCGTGATCGCCGTCCTCATGATGGAGGCCGGTTTGATCACGCCGCCGATGGGGTTGAACATCTTTACGGTTGCAGGCGTCGCCAGGAACATCCGCGTCGAAGAGATCTTCGTGGGCGTCGCCCCCTTTCTCCTGGCGATCTTTGCGGTGCTCTGCGTGGTCACCGTCTACCCGGAGCTTGTGTTGTGTCTACCGGATATGATGTTGAGGTAGGTTCCATCCGGGAGTGGTCTTTTCAGCCCATCTCGGCATGAATCTCCACGTTTGCTTGTGCGGCGACCTGCAGGTCGCCTCCGCACAAACGCTTGATTTCCTTGATATTGGCCAAACCGGGACCCGCCCCGCAGGGGTGGGACTGAGCACCCTAAGGGTGTAAAGAAAAATCCTCATTCGCGGATTGGAAACTGGGTTCCACCGGGAAATCATTTCCGGACGGGCACGAGGTAGATGTTTCCGCCCGGAACACGTTGACCGCTCCTTGAAGGAGGCAATGAGAGATGCGCGTCGAAAAGGCCATCCATGCCCTTGATCAGGGGCGGATCCTGGCCCGGCACGGGTCCACGCGGCTCGTCATTTACGCCCGCGTCGGCCGCACACCGCAAAGGAGCCTGTGCATCCAGGCGGCGCGCGAGGCGTTCGGCTATATCGAGCGTATCTCGCTCGCTGAAGAGCAATTGAAGCGCCACCTGAATGAAATCGCCGGCCATTTCCTGGATCCGCTTGCAGAATCGATGCTTCAGAGCGTGCGAGAGGTGGGAGACGCCGATCTGACGCCCCTGGCCGCCGTGAGAGGGGCCCTGGCCGACGCCGTGGCCGATTTCCTGTACACGCGCGGAATGACGGTTGTTCTGGTCGAAAATGGAGAGGATGCAGCCGTCCGGATCGGGGAGCCGGCCTCCCTTATGGTCGGCATCAGACCCGACGTCGGCTCGAACATCTTCGAGCATCTCCTCGAACTGGATGACCAACTGCCGAGCTGGGGCATTGCGACGAGCGGGCTCGGCCACCCTGGCCTCACCTGCGGTATCGCCGCCTCCGTAACGGTCGTGGCGGAAACGGCCGCCAGGGCGGATGCCGCCGCCACGGCCATCGCCAATGCCACCTATGTTTCAAACGCCCAGACCATCCAGCGGCCGGCGGAGGAGATCAATCCGGGAACGGATATCCGGGGCAGGATGGTCACCTGCAGTATTGGAACCCTCAGCAAGAACACCGTTTCGAAGGCGCTGGACCAGGCCCTGAGGCTGAGCCGGCGCCTGATCGAACGCCGTGTCATATTGGGGGCCCTCGCGACAGTCCAGGGGCAGACCGCCGCCACCGATTTCATGGAACATCGGCTGGTCCCGGCCTGGCCCTTCGCATAAAAGAACGGTTGCAGACCCGGAAACATCCTGCCGGACGCCCCGTCGTCCTCCGAAGCCGGACCTTCGTGGGCTCGAACCGCCTCGTGAAGCTGTTCCTGGAAGCAGGGCTCGCCGCCTTCTCGGTCAACCCCGAGGGCTTCCCTGAACTCAAATCCCAGATCGCCGCCGTGGAGGGTCATGAACAGAACCATGAGTGAAAAAGACTGCATCTTCTGCCGCATCATCCGCGGCGAACAACCTGCCGATTTCACCCATCGGGGGGAGCGCATCGTCGCCTTCAAAGACATCAGACCGAGTGCGCCGGTGCACATCCTCATCGTCCCACGCAAACACATCCGCAGCATCAACGACCTCGCCGGAGAGGATGAATCGCTCATCGCGGAAATGATCCTCCTTGCCCCTGATCTGGCCCGGGAGGCCGGCATCGCATCCAGCGGGTACAAACTCCTCTTCAATGTCGAAAAAGGCGGCGGCCAGTTCGTGTTCCACCTTCACCTGCATCTTTTCGGCGGGTGGCAGCGCAAATGAACATCGGATAAACCGATTCCGCACAAGTGAATGATCGTATAATCCCGTTTGACAAGCCCTTTCCGTCTCCTTACTCTTTCTCTTGACAACGGCCGCGGACCCGCATCTCGAGCGCCCTTCGGTTGCCTCGAGCGACCCTGGAGGACGAAATGGCAGGGCGAGGTCTCTTCACCGGCTGCTCCTGCTCCGTCTGTTCTGTTTCGGTGAGCCCGTTGAAATGCGAGCGTTTCCATCCGGAAATAGTCCTTTTGGCCAATCTCGGCGGTAATCTGCACGTTTGCTTGTGCGGCGACCTGCAGGTCACTTCGCCGCAAGTACTTGATTTCCTTGATATTGACCAAACCGGGACCCGCCGTGAAGCGGTGGGACTGAGCACCCGAAGGGCTTAAAGAAACCGGGACCCTTTGCGAAGCGGTGGGACTGAGCACGCACAGATTGTGAAGAAAAATCCTCATTTCCGGATGGGAAACCGGGTTCTACCGGTAGATCAACTCCGCATGGAAACGAGATAGCAGGCAGGGGACTTTCTGCGAGGTCCCCCGCCAGATGGCCCCCTCGAGAACGGTGGGGTATAACGCCCAAAACACGAACGACCATTTCCGGCCGAAAAGGACGAGGATGCCGATCGTCATGGAAAACACGACCCGCAGATTGACCGAAACCGTCTCGGGGTCCGGTTGAGCGTCGAAGCTCCCTCCAGGGGACCTGGAGAAGGCGCTTTGCGGGATCGCATTCCCGACGGACGAGAACGTGCTGGTTGGGCTCGAGAGGGCGGACGACGCCGGGGTTTACAAGGTCTCGGACGAACTGGCCCTCATCCAGACCGTGGATTTTTTCACCCCGATCGTCGATGACCCTTACTGGTTCGGTCAGATCGCAGCGGCCAACGCCCTGAGCGATGTCTACGCCATGGGGGGTGTGCCCAAAACCGCCATGAATCTGGTGGGATTTCCCCTCAAGGAGATGGACCTGTCCGTCTTCCGGAGCATGATCGAGGGCGGAATCGTCAAGCTGAGGGAAGCTCGGGTCGTGCTGATAGGCGGCCACAGCGTCGAAGACAAGGAGCTCAAATACGGCCTTTCCGTCACGGGCTTCATCCACCCCGATCGGGTGCTCACCAAGAAGAACCTCCGCCCGGGAGACCGATTGATTATGACGAAGCCCCTGGGGACCGGGGTTGTCAATACGGCTATCAAGGCCAATATGGCGCCGCCGGAGCTGATCGAGCGCGTGACCCGCCTGATGGCCACGCTGAACCGCAAGGCGGCGGAGATCATGGCGCATTACCCCGTCCATGCCTGCACGGACATCACAGGGTTCGGTTTCCTGGGGCACTTGGCCGAGATGGTCGAAGGATCGGGGCTCGGCGCGGTCGTACACGCCTCCCGCGTCCCCATCCTGCCGGAGGCGATCGAATACGGAAGCATGGGCCTTTTTCCAGCAGGCGCCTATCGCAACAAAGAGTTCAGGGCCTGCATGGTGGATGCGCCTCTCGAGCTGGATCCTGTGGTAGCGGATCTGCTCTTCGATCCGCAGACATCGGGCGGATTGCTGATCTCGGCCCCGGCGGGCGCGGCCGAGGAACTGGCTTCGGCACTCCTCCAGGAGGGGGTGGATTGCGCGGCGCTCGTGGGCGAGATCGTCCCGGAGCCCGTCGGCCGCATCGTCGTGGAGGCGTCCTAAAGGACCGGGGAGAGTTCCGCCCCTTCCCGGAACAGCCCGTGAACGCTGCTTCTCAGAAGACAATCTATGAGCGGGGCCGAAGGCCTGAATGGCTGTTCGGGCCGCTTCTCCGGCACGCTTGGCGCTTTGGATCGGCGCGGAGCACCGGGCCTATACGAACCTACCCCACGAAACCGGCCTCAGGAGTGTTGCAATGACCCACGAAATCGATTGCCGCGGATTGGCCTGCCCCGCCCCTGTTCTCCAGACCAAGGAATGGCTCGAAAAAAACCCGTCCCGCGAGGTCGCCGTCCTCGTCGATGGTGAAGCCTCCCGGGAAAACGTCTCCCGGTTTCTGCGCACGCAAGGCTTCACGGTTTCCACCGAGACGGAGGGGCGGCATATCCGGGTCGAGGGCCGAAAATCCGGAGACGCGGAGGCCGCCCCCGCACCGGGTGAACTCGGCCGTGAAGAGGTGCGGAAGATCATGGTCATGATCACCCACGACAAGATGGGGCATGGCGACGATGAGCTGGGCGCCAAGCTGATGGTAAGCTTTCTGAAGACCCTCAAAGAGATGGGCAGAGAACTCTGGCGCCTCGTTTTCGTCAACAACGGCGTCAAGATGACCGTAAGGGGATCGGACGTTCTTCCCTTGCTCAAAGAATTCGAGGCCGCGGGGATCTATATCCTCGTCTGCGGGACGTGTCTGACGCATTTCGATCTGCTGCAGGAAAAGGAGGTGGGCGAAACCACCAACATGCTCGACATCGTCACCGCCATGCAGCTGGCGGATTCGGTCATCAACATCTGAAGGGCATCGCCGGTTCTTTTGGCGGAGCCTCGGCGGACAAGAAGGCGCCGCACATGGAGGCGCCTGCCTTCGATTCAGCGGACAGCGAAAAAAAAGACGATGTCGTTCGGGGATTCCAGGCCGCATCTTACCGGCTGCGACGGCCCCAATGAAAGATTCCCTCGTTTCAAGGATGCCGGCCTGAGCAGGCCGGTGAACAAACCTGAAAATTTGGGATGCCCCCTGTTCAGGGATTCCGGTCTCGACGGAAGAGGGCCTTCGCCCTGCTCACGAGGGCATCGGTTTCCTCTTTTTTAAGAGCACCCCAGCGCGTGTCGGCTTCCAGGTTGGGAATGACCGCACTCCCGCGGATTCCCTTTTCCGCCAGGGCCGCCAGGAGCGACTGCCGGCGGGCTTCGCGTTTCCGCGAAAAATCGTCCCGGCCGGCATCGAGCATCGCCTTGAGAGAGGCGCCGCCGCTTCCGGCTGTCTCCTGAACGATCTCGATCAGGCGTGAGTTGTCTCCTTCAGGGTCCAGACGCTCGAGGGTTCCTTCCACGATCATCTCGATGGCACGCCTGCGCCTGAGGGGATCCCGCTCATCGAGTTCCTTCAGCAGGGCCGACGGGCCGATCAGACCGTCGACGCAGCGCTGCAGCAGACCCTGCACCCGCCCCCGCAGCTCACGCTCCTGCAACTCCAGTTTTTCTTCCTCGGTCAGGGTAAGCCCCTTCGTCTTTTCCATGATAATGTCCAGAGTGCTTCGAATCTCCCCCATATGCCTCAGAACCTCCTCTCGAGCCGGGCCGCCTCCGCTTCACACGACTTCGGCCCGCCTCATGTCTCCTGCAGAAGCTCGGCCATCACCGTGTCGTGCAGGATGGGCCGGAAGGCCCTTATCGCGATGTTTTCACGGCTGGGATGCACCCGGTTGGTCAGAAGGATCACCACGATGCGCCGCTCGAGATCCACCCAGACCGATGTCCCGGTGAACCCCAGATGACCGATGCTCTGACGTGAAAAAAAACGGCCCGCGCTCGAATGCTCCCCCGACGGCGTATCCCAACCCAGGGTGCGGGTGCCGTCTCCAAGGTCCTGTCGATGCAAAAAACACCTCACCGTCGCAGGACGGAAAATGTCCTCTTTCAGGCCGTCCAGGTGCTGCACCAGCATGTCGGTCAGGGCGTATACCCCTCGGGCCGTACCGAAAAGACCGGCATGCCCCGAGAATCCCCCCATGAACCAAGCGTTTTCGTCATGCACCTCCCCCCGAAGCATCCGGCCCCGCCAGGAGCAATATTCGGTGGCCGCCGTGGTCCTCGAACAATGCGCCGGAACGGCTCCACCCCAGAAAAACACATCGGACAGGCCCAGCGGTTCGTAAACCCCCTCTCGGACGCAGCGATCCAGGGGCATGCCTCCGGCTCGCTCGACGATCCATTCGAGGAGCATGAATCCAAGGTCGCTGTAGAGCGTCGCCTGTCCCGGACGATGGACGAGAGGCATCTCGAGAATGGCCCGCCGGACCGCCTGCCTGCGCTCCCCGGCCGGTGCGCCGGCCAGATCCCGATAAAACGGGTGCCAGTCCTTCAGACCCGATGCATGCGCCAGGAGCATCCGAGGGGTCAACCCCGCCTTGTCCTCGGGCACCTGCTGATCGGAGAGAATTGTCTCGAGCGGCTGGTCCAGATGGAGCCTGCCCCGATCGACGAGGCGCATGACGGCCATGGTTGCGGCCAGCGGCTTGGTCAACGACGCGAGATCGAAAAGGGTGTCAACCCGAACCGCAGGCTCCGCCGGCGCCGAAGAAAGCCGCCCGCACGCCTCGAGGAGAAGGATTCTCCCCTCCCTGGCCGCAAGGAGAACGGCGCCCGGAAAAACGCCTTCCCCCACGCCTCGATGCAGCTGGCGCCTGCTGAGCGGCATCCTTCTTTCATCCTCTTCGGACCTATCCATCCGCCTGCTTTCCCCTTTGGATCAAAATCCTTGGAAAGGCTGGAGACATGTGCCATACTTTCATATTGTCCGGCTGCGAGAGCGCAAACGATCATCCTCGCAGCCGCTGCGGATCGATCTTGCCCTGATCCATCTCAGCGGCCGGATGCACAGCGCGATCACCCCGCCGACCCTTTCGGCATTCCCTTCAGGAGCCCTTTACAGTCTATCATGAATGAAGAAAATATTTACCGTATACACGAATCCGGAAGAGAAATCATCCTTGTGGGGACGGCGCATGTCTCCGAGGAAAGCACCCGTCTGGTCGAGAGCCTTATCCGGGAAGAAAGGCCCGATACGGTCTGCATCGAACTGTGCCAGGCTCGATACGAAACCCTGACCCAGCAGAAAACGTGGCAGGACACCGACCTTTTCAAGATCATCAAGGAAAAAAAGGCGTTCCTGCTCCTGGCCAACCTCATCCTGAGCGCCTTTCAAAAGCGGGTCGGCCGGAAGCTCGGCATCCAGCCCGGCGAGGAGATGCGCAGGGCCATCGCATGCGCAGAGGAGACAGGCGCTCGGATCCATCTTGCCGACCGGGATATCCGCATTACCCTCGCCAGGGTCTGGCGCCTGATGGGGTTCTTGAGCAAGATGAAACTCCTCTTTCAGATGCTGGTCTCCTTCGGCGAGGTCGACGATATCGAAGAGGAGGACATCGAGCGGATGAAAAGGGAAGACGTCCTCGAGAGCCTTCTCTCAGAGATGGGGACTCACCTTCCGGAAATGCGCCGCATCCTGATCGATGAAAGGGACCTTTACCTCACCCATCGCATCCGCCAGGCCCCCGGCGGCAAAGTGGTCGCCGTCGTCGGCGCCGGACACGTCCCCGGCATCAAACGGGCCTGGGAGCAGACCATCCGGCTCGAGGATCTCGAAGTCGTTCCGCCTCGCAGTCCGCTGGCAGGGATTCTGAAATGGGGCATCCCGGCATTGGTCCTGCTTTTGATCGTTCTTGGATTCTTTTACTCAGGGAAGACCGGCGGCACCGACATGATCAAGACGTGGGTGCTGGCCAACGCGGGGCTCTCCGGCCTGGGTGCCGCCCTGGCCCTCGCCCACCCCCTGACGATCCTGACGGCGGTCATCGCCGCACCTTTCACGTCCCTCAACCCGATGATCGCCGCCGGATGGGTCGCCGGGCTGGTCCAGATCTTCCTGAACAAGCCGAAGGTGAGCGACTTTGAACGGCTTTCAGAAGATATCGTGACCATCAGAGGCTTCTGGACCAACAAGATCACCCGTATCCTGTTGATCGTCGTCATGACGAACCTTGGCAGCTCCCTCGGCACCTTCGTGGCCATTCCGCTTATGGCCCGTTTCATGGCCTGATGCCCTGCGGGCCCGGGGCGGCCCTCGAGCCGGAGATTTGTGACCCCGCCGCCGTCAGGCTCGATGGATCAGGACAGGCAGCACCGCCGCCTAAAGGCCGCAGCATCCTGGTATTTTCGACCATCACCTGGACATGAAAGCCCCTTGCCCGGCGCGCCGCATGGAGAAGCACAACATACAGGAATTCTAGATGATCAAAACACAAGATACGGCTTGATTGTCGACTCCGTATCTGCTATAGAGCTCGCTGTGAGCATCGGGAGATGCGGCTGATACCCCTTCCGAAGGCAGGCGGACCAAACCATTTTTTTCATCATCCACAAGGAGGGCTCATGCATTTTTACTGGAAAATGATCGAAGAATTGAAACTCATCGGCGAAACCTGGATCATGAAAGATCCCGGGCTGTCCCGATGCTATCACTCCTGGATCGAGCGGAATCAATCCGCTATCTGGCCTGAGACGACCCGAGGAGTAGATCCCAAAGGAACTTCGTTCAATTACCGGGGAATGCCCCATTCCCTGAATTGACCGCCCTCCAGGGTGCTGCCGGTGATATCGGGGTTGACCTTTGAACCGTTTTTCGTTAAAAGTAAGTTTTTGTGCTTGAAAAACAAACGCCTATCCCGAGAAGAGGCCGCACATCAGCCGGCTTCGATGCACCCGTCATCGTTGCGATGAACGACCAGCCGCCCTTTTCCCAGGGCCCGGTGTACGGGCTGGTCCATTGACGGATGATCTGCCGCGCTGGTCCTCGGGGCCAGGCAGCCGATAGAAGGCGTTGCCCCTCGATCACACGTCGAGATGCAGCCCGGAAGCAGGGGATTCGCGAATCCCGTCCGGGGCGCTGATGTTCAACCAAACCATGGAGGTGCAGCCTATGAAAGCCGGATTCTGGCTGTTTTTGCCGGGTATGTTGCTCCTGTCTTGCCTGTTGATCCTGCCTCCGGCCGCCAGGGCCGATGAAAAAACCCCATGCGTCGACAAAGAGCAGTGCGAACGAATGCTGCGGTTCGGCCAGGAGGCGTATGCGCGCGGTAAGTATCTCGACGCCAAAGAATTCTTCCGCAAGGCGGTGCAGGCCGATCCATCCTCTCTGAAGGCCTGGCGCTATTATGACCAGGCGGTCCTCTTCGGCCTGGCCGAAAAGGTGGAGCAGAACGCAGATCTGACGTTCCCATCGGCCTCCCAACGCACAGAGGGTCCGCAGGACATCGGCGGGGAAGCCTCGCCGCCGCCCCCGCCCCCCAAGCCGGCGATGCCTGCGCCTCCGAAACCGGGGGAGTTTCGGATCATGCACGATGAAGGCTGCTAGCGTCAGGGGGAAAAGACCATGAGCGAGGAGAGAGGAAACCCGGTTCTTGTCGGCATCCTGAGGCGTGGCTACCATGCCGTTTTCTACGAAAACTGGCCTATCTGGCTGGGCGGAGTGCTCATCGGGATCATGAGCGTCATCACCTTTGCCTGGGCCAGGCCCTGGGGGGTGGCAGGCGGACTCCGCAACTGGGGCGACTGGTTTTTCAGTGCCGTAGGCATCTATCCCTTCCCCACCACCTCCCCCGTCACCGCCACCAACTCCATCCTGACCATAGGCCTTTTGTGGGGCGCCTTCGCATCGGCGCTCCTCTCGAAACAGTTCGCCCTGCGGATGGCCCCGCCGCTCGAACTGGCCAAAGGCGTCGTCGGAGGCATCCTCATGGGCGTGGGGGCCGCCATGGCAGGCGGGTGCAATGTCGGCGGCTTTTACACCGCCCTGAGCGCGCTGTCGCTGAGCGGCCTTGCCATGATGATCGGGCTCTTCATCGGCGCCTACCTGGGGATACGCTACCTTTACTGGGAACTGGAGCACCTGCCCTCGGGCTCGAGTGGAAACGCCCCGGCCGGCGAGGGAGATAAGGGCGGCCTCCATCTGCGCGATCTCTCCCCCTATCTGGGGGTCCTGGTGCTCATCGGAGCGGTCGCGGCATCCATCGCCTACAGCCGCGAGGCTCTTACCCGCGAGGGGGGCCTGCTCCTGTGCGGGCTGGCTTTTGGAATCATCATTCAACGCTGCCGCTTCTGCTTCGTGCGCGGCTTCAGAGACCCCTTCATGACGGGCGAAGGAGAGGTGGCTCGTGCCATCGCCCTGAGCCTCATGATCAGCGTCGTCGGCTTTGCGGCCCTCAAGTGGACCGGCCTGCGGGAGGAATCGGTCTACGTGCCCCAGGCCTTCTGGTTCGGGGGCCTCGTGGGCGGCATCATCTTCGGCGTCGGCATGGTGGTGGCGGGAGGCTGCGGCAGCGGCTCGGTCTGGCGCGCCGGTGAAGGCCAGATCAAACTCATGATCGCCGTGGTCTTCTTTGCGCTCTCGACCTCGCTTTTCAAGCTCTGGATGATGACATCGGAGGGCCTGAACAAAATCATGGGCCACCGCGTTTTCCTGCCTGATTTCCTGACGTACCGGTGGACCGTCATCCTGTTGCTGGTGTTTCTCTTCGCCTATTACGTAGCCGCTACCTGGAACGAGGAAACGGACGCCTTCACCGTCGAGTTGTAGACCATTGCAGGGAGAGAAACCTTTGAGTCTGATTCCGGGAAAGCCGCAAGCGTGCCTTTTCCGATGAAAAACGAAGACCCGTTTCATGATTATTATATCCGAAGGAGGAACACATCATGGTAGACAACGTAACCCCCGACCAGACCCTCGATTGCCGCGGCCTAAGCTGCCCCATGCCGATCCTCAAGACCAAGAAGCTGATCGGCACGATGAAATCCGGCCAGATCCTCGAGATCCTCGGCACCGATCCCGGCACCCGCAACGACCTCCCCGCCTTCTCGAAGCGGTCCGGCAATGAATATCTGGGCGAAAAGCAAGATGAAGGATTCAGCCGTTTCTACATCAAAGTGAAGTAGTCTCCATCCGGAAAAGGAGTCACTCATGGGCAAGCATCTCGGAGTCTTCGTCACTTCCGACCAGCATCTGGACAAGCTGATCGACCTGTGCCTCGCCGCCCGCCGGAAAGACGTGGAGGTCTCGATCTTTTTCACCCATACGGGCACCCTGCTCACGCAGGACCCCAGATTCAGCGAACTCGAAGGCCTCGCCAAGATGGCCCTGTGCAACGTCGGATTCGAGAGCCACCATCTGAAGCCGCCGGTTCCGGGCATCGACGAAAAGGACTACGCCACCCAGGCCAGGCATGGCGAGTTGATCGAGGACTGCGACCGTTACATCGTCTTCTAGGAGGAGGATCGGACAACCATGGAAAACATCAAGCACGTGGCCTTCCTGATCCGAACCGAGAAGGATCTCTGGGAAGGCTCCCGCTCCACGCTGGGACTGGCTGTCGAGAATTTCTACTCGTATATGTTCGTCATCGATGTGGAAGTGGAGATGACCGAGGCCTACAAGGAAAACCTGGAATGGCTCGAGGATATGGAGTGCCAGTACTTCTCGAACAACCAGGTCAACGTCGATCAACACGGGTTCACCTACATGAGCCTTGAGGACATCGGCCGAAAGCTCAGGGAAATGGACCTCATCGTGCCGTTTGGGAGCCTGTCATGAAGATTCTGCACATTCTCAAGACCCCACCGGACGATACGACCCGCCTCCTGAAGGGGATCGTCTCGGAAGGCCAGGACAATACGGAGGTCAGCCTCTATGAGGGGCAGCCCGATTACGAAAAACTGATCGACCTGATCTTCGAAAACGAGCAGGTCATCTCCTGGTGGTAGAAAGAACCGTGCCGCCCTGCGGCAGGGCGCACTGAAGACAAAGGCCGCAGGGCGACGCCCTGCGGCCTTTTCATCGCTTTCTTCGCTCCCCACGCTGAAGCACGGGGGGTTCGCTGCGGACTTCATGGAAAAGCCCGCAGCTCGAGGGATCTAATACATCTCCGCTTCGAGATCGATGCCGTCGCGCTCGAACTGCTCGTCCCGGAGCGCCCGGGCCTGCTCGATCTCCTCTTCGCTCCACGGCTCCACGATCAGCGAATCGGCCACCAGTTCCCAGAGGTACTTGGTCTCGATCCCCAGATCGTATTCCTTCGTCAGGGACTTCATGATCTGATCGCGGCAGTTGTGGCACGGCGCGATCACCAGCTCCGCCCCGGTGTCCCCGATCTGCTGCGCCTTGACGCGGCCGTAGTAGATCCGCTCGTTCTCGTAGGGCATCGCCCAGGCGCCGCCGCCGGCTCCGCAGCAGAAATTGTTCATCCGGTTCGGCTGCATCTCGACGAAGTTCTCGCAGCACTGCTGGGTGATCCAGCGGGGCTCCTCGAAATAGCCGTGCCCGAAGGCCTTCTGGCTCTTCCGGCCGTAGTTGCAGGGATCGTGGATCGTCGTCAGTTCGTGATGGATCGACTTGTCGAGTTTGATCCGTCCCGTTTCGATGTATTCCTTCAGGAGATCGTGGACGGAAACCACCTTGTACTTTTCGAAGACTTCAGGGTACCACGTTTGCAGACCAAGCCTGGTCGCATAGTAGGCGTGGCCTCATTCCGGCAACAGGAGCGTCTTGCACTCCAATCTCTCCATGTGGTTGACAATGCGCCCGACCAGTGTCTTCATGGATTCGTCGTCACCCGAGAAAAGGCCCCAGTTGACCCCTTCCCACTCGGTCGAGGCGGTGGTCCAGTCCTCCTTGGCGGCATAGAAGATCCGCCACCAGAACTTCATGTCATCCGGTTCGCCGAAAGGCTCCTTCGAATTGATCGTCACGAAGACGTTGGCGCCCTTCTTGTCCACGGGGACATAGAACCCTGGGAAGCCCTCGTCCTCGTCCATTTCCCGCCCCAGATCCGCCAGCAGAAAGAGGAAATCCTCCTTCGGGATGCCCAGGTTGTTCCCCCTTTCCAGATCCATCACGACGCCCTTGTGGATCGGACCGGGGACCTTGTCCCTCGCGCGCAGGGTCCGGGCGCGGCGCATCATCTTGAGGATCTCCACCCCTTGCGGACAGGCGTATTCGCAGCGGCCGCAGAGCGTGCAGACCCAGGGAAACCGCGAGTCGATCAGCTCCTGATCCAGCCCGAGGGCGGCCATGCGCACGGCTTTCCTGGGGTCCATACCGTCGACGCCGGTCACCGGGCAGCCGCCGGCGCAGGTCCCACAGGTAAAGCAAACGTCCGCCCACTCGGGGGCGACCCTGAGTTTGCCCTCCTTACGGTTAACAGCAATCGGCTCCATTCATCACCCTCCTGTTATCGTTTATAAAAAAACACCCCCCGAAGGTTTTTTCGATCGCCGGGGGATTTTGCTTCGAGTAACCGCTGTTTATTAGTAAACACTTCGATGCTGAAAGTCAATTTTTAATGCCTGAGTGCGGATCCCCCCGTCTCCTGCCCCAGACATCGAAAGCGATCAGTTTGAAGAGCAGAAGATCCCCCGTATGATCCCTTTGGCCTGTTCGTACTGGGTATCGCTCAGCACCAGCGACCCATCGCCCTTCCGGAACGGCGGCTCGGTGACGCGGTAGATGCGCTCCTCCAGCCGCGCCTGGGCCGCCATCCTCCCGGGCACGGCGGGCACGATGCCGATCGCCTTCTCGACGTCGTCCGGGAACTTGCCGGGGTCGGCGGTTTCGTAGATCACCGCCGGCCGGTCGTGCCGGCCCTCGAGGAAGGTGTCCAATGTCCGCCAGCCCACAGCCCCGTGGGGCTCGATGATGACCCCGAACCGTTCGTAGACCTCCCTGATGGCCTGGTAATGGTCCGGGTTGCTGACCGCAATGGAATAAAAGTCCCGCCGCATCGCCTCCAGGTCCGGCATACGGTCCATGACACCTTCCTCGATGATCTTGCCCGCCTCATCCCGCCGGTCAAAGACATGCCCGCCGTAAAAATCGACAAGCCGCGCAAAATTGCTCGGGTTGGACACGATCATGGCCGACGAAGGGGATTTGACCGACGGCCGCACGAGGTAGCCGCCTGTCGCCAGAAACTCCGGAAACTCTCTGTTCTCGTTCACGCCGCAGAGGACCCTGCCGATCGGCAGGCCCATCTCCCTCGCCAGAACGGTCCCCATCATGTCCCCGAAATTGCCGGACGGCACACTCGCGATCAGGGGCTCACCGTCCGCCGGGATGCGCGAACAGGCGAAGAAGGGATAGACCGCCTGCGGCAGAAGCCGCCCCAGGCTGATGGAATTAGCGGAGGTGAACCGGTCCGCGTCCCCGAAGCAATCCCGGGCGAAGCGCCGGTCCCCCAGAAGACGTTTGGCCATGGCCTGACAGACGTCGAAATCCCCGTTGACCTCGAAGGCGTAGACATTCCCCATCAGCGTGGTCATCTGCCGCCGCTGCCGTTCCGTGATGGAGCCCTGCGGGAAAAAGACGACCGTGTCGACGCTCTCGAGCCCGTGCAGCGCATCGGCCACCGCTCCGCCGGTGTCCCCGCTGGTCGCGACCGCGACGACGCGCCGCTCCCCGGTCTCCTCGAGGAAGTGATCGAGCATCCTCCCGAAGAAACGCGCCGCATAATCCTTGAAGGAGTATGTCGGTCCATGGGTCAACCACATGATGTAGGTCCGGCCGGTCAACCGCTGGATCTCGGTCGGGATGACCTCTTCCCGGTACGCGTCGTTCAGGATGGCGCGAAGCGCCCGCTCCCCGATATCACCCTCCAGGAAGGGATACAGCACCTCGAAGGCGATCTCCGCATACGACATCCCGGACATGCCTCGGACCACCTCCCGGGGGATCTTCGGCACATCGGCCCGCGCAAGCATATAAAGGCCGTAGTTGGATGCAAGCCCGCGCATCAGCGCCGTCTTGAAGTCCGCCCGTTCGCTCGCGTCGTTCGTACTGTAATAACGTATCTTTCCCATAGGATCCAAAACCCTTCCTACCCTGCCATCCTGTCGAAACCATTCCGTTTCCATCCGGAAATGGCCTTGCGGTCCATCTCAGCGTCGATCTGCGCGTTCACTGGTGCGGCGATCCAGAGTTACATCGGAACAAGTGATTGATTTCATTCATATTGCCAAACCGGGACCCGCCGCGAAGCGGTGGGACTGAGCACCCGAAGGGTGTAAAGAAAAAACCCTCATCCAGAATCGATATCCGGCTACTACCGGGAAGTCGCTTCCGCATGGAAGCCATTTACAAAACTCGAAATTTTTTATTTTAAAACTTTCGACAGAACTTGTCAAAAAACAAAGAGCACGCCCCTCCATTCGGGTGTCCCGGTTACGCTTCCGGATTGGAAGCCAGGTCGTATAGGGAAATCCTTTCAGGATGGACACGAGGTCTCCACGATCCGCCGCGGGACGGCACCCTGACGGGCGATCTGCAGGCCGCTGCGGCACATGGACTGCGCGCCGATACCGGCCGAAAACCCCTTTCCGGATGCGCATCTGGAAAATAGCTACAATGTAAATTTACCGGTTGCTATTCCAAATAGATTGTTCTATAGATAGCATTTTTTGAATACTGTTCAAAAAGCGGCCAGTTTCCTGGCAGCCGTTGAATCAACAATCATGGGGCACAAACATCGGCGGATCGTTGACGCCAGCGCGTGGCCATGCGGGATTGCCCCAACTGGATGAAAAAGGAGGAGATGTTTATGGAATTTGAGTTAAGTGAAGAGCTACAGATGCTGCGTGACATGGCGCGCGACTTTGCCGCCGAAAAGATCGCCCCGTTTGCGGACGAATGGGATGAAAAGCATTATTTCCCTTACGAAGAAGCCGTCAGGCCCATGGGCGAGCTCGGATTCTTCGGCACCGTCATCCCCGAGGAGTACGGCGGCAATGAAATGGGCTGGCTGGCCGCCATGATCCTGACGGAGGAAATCGCCCGGGCCTCGAGTTCCCTCAGGGTTCAGATCAACATGCAGACCCTCGGGTGCGCCTTCACGATCTTTCGCTACGGTACGGAAGACCTGAAGAAGAAGTACATCCCGAAGCTCGTCAGCGCTGAATACATGGGCGGCTTCGGCATCACCGAACCGAATGCCGGCTCCGACGTCATGAACATGAAGTCGACGGCTGCCGACAAGGGCGACCACTGGCTCATCAACGGATCCAAGACCTGGATCTCCAACACCTCGGTCGCCGATGCCCTGATCTTTTATGCCTACACGGATAAAGAAGCCCGGGGCCGGGGCCTTTCGGCCTTTGTCATCGAACCCAAGAACTTCAACGGGATCCACACGACGAACCTGGACAAGATGGGATCGCGCTCCTCACCGACCGGAGAGATCTACCTGGAAGACACGAAGGTCCCGAAAGAAAACATCCTCGGCAAGCCCGGGGACGGCGCCAAGATCGTCTTCGGATCCCTGAACCAGACCCGCCTCTCGGCGGCCGCCGGCGGCATCGGCGTCGCGCAGGCCTGTCTGGACGCCGCAACCGCCTACTGCGCGGAGCGTGAGCAGTTCGGCCAGCCCATCGGCCAGTTCCAGATGAACCAGGACCTCATCGCCCAGATCACCTGCGAGATCGAAGCGGCAAGGCTCGTGGTCTACAAGGCCGCGTGGCAGAAGGATCAGGGAAACCTGAACAACACACTCGAGGTCGCCCAGGCCAAGTACCTCGCCGGTGAAGTGGCCGTCAAGGCTTCCCAGGTGGCCATGAAGATCCTCGGGGCCTACGGCTACTCCACGGAATACCCCGTGGCCCGCTACTACCGCGATGCCCCGACCTACCAGATCGTCGAAGGGTCCACCAACATCTGCAAGTGGATCGTGGCCCTCGATCAACTCGGCATCCGGAAGGCAAACCGGTAGATCGTAAACGGAGGAAGACCATGCGACCCTATTTTGAGAAGATGGAACCCTTCGGTAAAGAGCTTACCGAAGGACAGAAGAAATCCGGGGAACAGAACGTCAAGGAGATCCGCGAGGTCGAGAAGACGGTGGCCGAGGCCATCGAGGCCGTGAAAAACGCGGGCATCCCGGCTGAAAAGATCAAGAAGCGCGGGCAGATGACCGTCTGGGAACGGATCGAATACCTGATCGATCCCGGCACCTGGTGCCCGCTGCACACCCTGTACGACCCCCTGTTCAACGAGGAGGGGACCACCGGTGTCATCGACGGCCTGGCCAAGATCAACGGCAAGTGGGCTGTCGTGATCGGGTTCGACAACAAGGTCATGGCCGGGGCATGGATCGCCGGGCAGGCCGACAACCAGCTCCGGGTCACCGACATGGCCAAACGCCTGCATGTGCCCTTGGTGTGGCTGGTCAACTGCAGCGGCGTCAAGCTTCCCGAGCAGGAAGAGGTCTACGCCAATCGCCGCGGCAACGGCACGACCTTTTTCCGCCACGCCGAACTCGAAAAGGTGGGAGTGCCCATCCTGGCCGGGATCTACGGAACCAACCCGGCGGGCGGCGGCTACCAGGGCATCAGCCCGACGCTGTTGATCGCCCACAAGGACGCCAACATCGCCGTCGGCGGAGGCGGCATCGTCAGCGGCATGAGCCCGAAGGGCTACTTCGACATGGAAGGGGCCGAGCAGTTGATCGAGGCCACCCGGCACTTCAAGGAAGTGCCCCCGGGCAGCGTGCCTATCCATCACAACGAAACAGGCTTTTTCAAGGAAGTGTACGAGACCGAACAGGGGGTCCTGGACGCCCTCAAGAAGTACATGGACATGATGCCGGCCTACGATCCGGCCTTCTTCCGGGTCGCCGAGCCGAAGGAACCCCGTTTCCCCGGAGAAGACCTCGATTACCTCGTCGCCTTCAACCAAAAGCGAAGCTACAATTTCGACGAAGTCCTTTCACGCATCTTCGACAACAGCGAGCACATGGAGTTCCGCCCGGGCTACGGTCCGGAGGTCTACACGGGCCTTGCCAAAATCGACGGGTTCCTCGTGGGCTTCATCGGCAACCGCCAGGGGTTCCTGGGCGCCAAGTATCCGGAATACGCGGATTACATGGGCATCGGCGGCAAGCTCTACCGTCAGGGTCTCATCAAGATGAACGAGTTCGTGACCCTGTGCGGGCGTGACCGCGTTCCAATCGTCTGGTTCCAGGACACCTCCGGTATCGACGTGGGCGATATCGCTGAAAAGGCCGAACTGCTGGGCCTGGGGCAGTCGCTCATCTACTCCATCGAGCAGACGGACGTTCCCATGATCTGCGTTGTCCTGCGCAAAGGCACAGCGGCGGCGCACTACATCATGGGCGGCCCCACGGCCAACAACCACAACGCCTTCACCCTGGGCACCCCCATGACGGAGATCTACGTCATGCACGGTGAGACGGCCGCAGCCGCGTCGTTCGCACGGCGCCTCGTCAAGGAAAAGGACGGCGGTCGGCCCCTCGAGCCGGTCATCGAAAAGATGAACGCCCTGGTGAAGGAGTATTACGACAAATCCCGCCCGGTCTACTGCGCCAAACGCGGCTTCGTCGACGAGATCGTCTCCCTGCCGCTGCTGCGCAAATACATCGCGGCCTTCGCCGGATGCTGTTACCAGAACCCGACCTCCATCTGCCCCCAGAACCACATGATGATCCCGAGGATTGTCAAGGGCTGATGAACCTCCGCGCATCTGCGGGTTGAAACCACGGCTTTTGCGGCTGTCTTCGGGCGGACGCAAAAGCCGTTTTACTTCACCGACCGCCCTCAGAGGCCTCCCCCGTACTCCACCCGCGCCATCTCGGCCAGTTTATATTTCTGCACCTTTCCGCTGCGCGTCGTCGGGAATCGATCCACGATCTTGAAAAAATGAGGGAGGCACTCGTCCTGCACGTTGTCCTTGGCATGGGCGGCCAAGGTCAACGTGGAAAGAGCCGCCCCTTCTTTGAGGCGCACCCAGGCGGCCACCTCGTCACCCTTTTCCGGGTGCACAAACCCGAAGACCTGCGCTTCGAGAACCTCAGGACGCTTGTAGAGCACCTCTTCCACCTCGACCGGGTGGATCTCGACGCCGTTGCGAAAGATGGTGTCCTTGACCCGGCCGGAGATCGTCACGTAGCCGTTCGCATCCATCCGGGCAATGTCACCCGTGTGGAGCCAACCATCCTGATCGATGCCGGCGGCGGTGGCGGCCGGCATCTTGTAATACTCCTTCATGAGAAATCCACGGGTGCAAAGCTCACCGCGGTCCCCAGGCGGCACCTCTTCGCCGCTCGCAGAATCTACGATCTTGACTTCATTGCAAGGCAGAGGGCGACCGATGGTGCCCACCCGCAGATCGAGCGGATCGTCCGGGTCGGTCATGGTAATCCATGAAGAGGCCTCGGTGATGCCGTATGCGACCGTAATGCGCGCGACGCCGATCTCCTCCACCAACCGCTGCATGAGTTCCATGGGGCATGGCGCTCCCCCGACGATCCCTTTAAGGACGGTCCCCCAGAGCTTTGTCTGATTTTCCGGGTGCTCTACCAGCCCCATGAACATGCTGGGTGACCCATAAACCGCCGTGCATTGCTCCTCTTTCAAGGCCTTCAGGATCGCTGAGGCGTCGAAGCTCAGACAGGGCATCACGATGCAGGCCCCTCTGATCAATCCGGCAAGCGCTACGCAGGTGTTCCCGAACATGTGAAACAAGGGGAAATAGAGACAAAGACGGTCCTCTGCCGTAATCCCCTGACGAGCGGTGCTATAAAAGGACTTGTTGATCAAACCCGCATGATCCAAAACCACTCCTTTCGGAGAGCCGGTCGTCCCGGAGGTGTACATGATGGCCACCGGATCGCTCGGCTGCTGACCAAACGATATATCCAAAAGGACCTCCGGCGGGACATCCTCGCCTCCCGCGAGGACCTCCGTCCACAGCTCGGTCTCGGGAAAGGATTCGTCTGCGATCAGGATGATATGTTCCAGAGAAGGCACGCTGTCGCGCATCTCCAACATCGTATCGATGTAATCCTCCAGGTCGGTTTCCTTGCAGGCAATGAGGGCGCGCGGCTCGGACTGGCTCAGGATGTATTGCACATCGGCCGGCTCGGCCTCGGGATCGATCGGCACCATCAGCGCTCCCATCCGCGCCAGCGCCAGCATGGCTACAATCCACTCGGCCACATTGGGGGCCCAGAGCGCAACCCGGTCTCCCGGCTGCAGCCCCAGCCGGATCAGCCCCTTCGCAGCACGATCCGCTTCCCAATCCAACAGCCCATAGTTGAAGCGAAGGCCGGAAGAGACATGGATCAAGGCCTCTCTCGAGGAATATGCGGATGCGACTTCCCTGAAAAGACTTCCGATCGTCTTCTCCACCTTTTCCATAGCGGCTCTCCTTTCCCCAAAAAGATTCGCGGTTTCTTCGAAATCCGGTTCAAAAGGTTGAGCGTCGGACCGGCGGACTGATGATGATGTTATCACTTGATCCCGAAGGTGACAAGCACAGGAAAAACGATTCGTGGAACGGCTCCGGCCGCAGCGGCGCCTACCCAGAAAACAATTGACATCCGCCGGCGACAGCGTTAGAAGTGGTGCAAGGCGGGCACGAAGCCCGCGGCGGTTTTTCAGGAAGTCTGAAGATCAAGCAGGTCACGAAGGCCTAAAGTGGCATCCTATGGCTAACGTGGCTTTTTTTGTGCGGTATGGCGGCCGGAGCCCTTCAGGTTGCGCCGCTTTTTCCGAGGATAGCCTATGCATATCTCGGAAGGGGTCCTTTCGGCCCCTGTCCTCATTTCGGGCATGGTCCTGGCCGCAGTCGGCACGGGCATCGGTTTCAAAAAGATGGACTTCAACCGCATCCCACAGACCGGGATGCTCGCTGCCGCCTTTTTCGTAGGATCGCTGATTCATGTCCCCATAGGTCCTTCGAGCGTCCATCTGGTTCTGAACGGGATCGTCGGACTGCTGCTCGGCTGGGCAGCCTTCCCCGCCATTCTGGTCGCCCTGGTCCTGCAGGCGTTATTTTTCCAGTACGGCGGGATTACGACCCTGGGCGTCAACACCGTGATCATGGCCGCCCCGGCGGTGATCTGCTACCTTCTTTTTGCACGCCTCATCCACGGCAGGCCGGCCGTGAGTCTCACGGCGTCTTTCGCCTGCGGATTCCTCGCCGTCTTCCTGAGCGCCATCCTTGTCGGGTTGGCCTTGATCTCCACTGAGGAGAATTTCTTCAAGGTCTCCTCCCTCATCGTGGCCGCCAATCTGCCGGTGATGATTATCGAAGGAATCCTGACCCTGTTCTGCGTGTCCTTCTTGAAAAAGGTCCAGCCGCATATGTTGCCGGGGAACCACCCCCTCGAGGCCGCCACATTTTCGAACTCTCCCGCCGGGCCCCCGCAACAGTGATCCAGGAGCCTTTTGCTATAGGCGGTTCGCCGCTCCATCAGACGGACCCGAGGCTCAAGATCATCCTCGCGACGGCCTATTCTTTCCTCGTGGCCGTTCTTCAAGGGTTCCCGGCACTCCTGACCGCCCTCGTCCTTTCGATCGGATTGGCCGCTGTTGCCAGGCTGGACAGCCGGGCGCTGTTTCGGCGACTCGGGCTCGCCAACGGTTTGATCCTTTTCCTGTGGATTCTTTTGCCTTTCACCTTTCCCGGGAAACCGCTGGCATCGATCGGCCCGTTCGCTCTGAGCCTCGAAGGCGTGCGCTTTTGCGCCCAGATCACCCTGAAATCCAACGCCATCATCCTGGCGCTGATCGCTTTGGTCGCCACCAGTCCGATCGCCACCCTGGGTTATGCCTTGCATCGCCTGCACGTTCCTGCCAAGATGGTGCTGTTGCTCCTGCTCACGTATCGATATCTTTTCGTCCTCGAGCAGGAATACGAGCGTCTGGCAAGGGCGATGCGCATGCGCGGCTTCCGGCCGCAGACCAGCCTGCACACCTACCGGACCTATGCCTATCTGGTCGGAATGCTCTTCGTCAGGGCGAGCGCCCGTGCGGAGCGGGTGCATCAGGCCATGCTCTGCAGGGGGTTCACCGGACGCTTCAGGACGCTCAAGACCTTCACCTTGGCCCGGCGTGACTGGATCTGGCCGTTTGCAGCGGGATGCGCGATGAGTGGATTGATCATGCTGGAGTGGACGACGGGATGGAATTGATCCGGCTCGATGGTATCAGCTTCGCTTATCCGGGGCGGGCAACGGTCCTGGACCACGCGGATCTGACCCTTCGGGAGGGGGAGCGGATCGGCCTCATGGGCCCCAACGGCGCAGGAAAAACGACCCTTTTTCATCTCATCATGGGGCTGTTGAAGCCCGATTCGGGCAGGATCGAAATCTTCGGACGGGAAGTCCGCGAGGAAAAGGACTTCGAGTCCGTCCGGCGGCAGATCGGCTTCCTGTTTCAGGATGCGGACGATCAACTGTTTCACCCTACGGTCCTCGAAGATGTCGCCTTCGGCCCTCTCAATTTGGGGAAAAGCCGCGAAGAAGCGCAGTTGATCGCCTTGAAAACACTAGAGAAACTTGGGCTCGAACACTTCGAGGGACGGATTACGCACCGCCTCTCCGGCGGGGAAAAACGACTCGTGGCCCTCGCCACGGTGTTGGCTATGGAGCCCAAGGTCCTGCTCCTGGATGAACCGACCGCGGGCCTCGATGAGCGGACCAAGGAAAGGCTCACTCAACTGCTCAAAGGTCTCGATCTCACCTACATCATCATTTCGCACGAACTCGATTTTCTGATGGAGACGACCACGGCCGTTTACGCCATGGCCGACGGCCGCATTCAATGGGACGAAGAAGTCAAACTGCATCGCCACATCCACGGACATCGACACGGGGCCTATCCTCATGCCCATGAGTAAGAACCGGCCGACCGGCGAAGCGCCCTCCACCTCCCCTGGGCCAACCGGGGAGCCGGGAGCCGGCGAAGCCCCTGCCTGCTCCGGGGGGCTCTCGCACCGCTGGGATGTGGGCATCCCCGAGGCCCGGGCGATCCAGCAGTCCCTCGCGCGACTTGTGGTCACGGAAGACCGTCTCGGCGACGTGCATTTCGTGGCGGGGATGGATGTCGGTTTAGACGCCCGGCGCTCCGTCGCACGGGCATCGGCGGTGGTCTTGAGCTTTCCGGAACTGCAGCTTTGCGATTGGGCCGTTGCCGAGCGGCCCCTGACCTTCCCCTACGTGCCCGGGCTGCTGAGCTTCCGCGAGATCCCGGTGATGCTGGAGGCCCTGGGAAACCTCCGGCAAATCCCGGACCTCGTGATTTGCGACGGCCAGGGACTAGCCCACCCCCGCCGCTTCGGAATCGCCTGCCATTTCGGCCTCCTGACCGGCATCCCGACCATCGGGGCCGCCAAGAGCCGGCTGATCGGGACGCACCGTCCGGTGGGGCTTCGCAAAGGGCAATACGCCCTCCTCAAGGACGGAACGGATTGCATCGGGATCGTCCTGCGCACCCGGACGGAAGTAAAACCCATCTATGTCTCCATCGGCCACCGCGTCGGTTTGATGACTGCACGCCGGTTCGTGCTGGCCTGCACCACACGGTACAGGCTGCCCGAAACCACCCGCCACGCTCACCGGCTCGCATCGTCAGGAGGGCTCCATGGTTTTCGATAGAAACACCGAGAATCTGGACGCCGCGGTTGCCGTGTCCATCAATCAGGCGAATGCCCTGTACGACCGATATGCCGGGGATCTGGCCCGCGAAAAAGCGCTCACCGACCTGCTCGATGCCTACAGCGAGGCGATTTCCCGAACCCAGGAAAGGATGCGCACGCTAGGCGTCGTGGCCGCCTGCGCACGCTGCGACAGCCAGCCTTCCGGCAGCTGCTGTTTCAAAGGGGTTGAGGGCTGGTATGAACCGGAGATCCTGCTGATCAACAGGCTGATGAACGTCTCCATTCCCCGCCGGCCCGAAGCCGAGGGGCAATGCCTTTTTCTGGGTGAAAGGGGTTGCCGGCTCAAGGCGAGGCATTCTTTCTGCGTGAACTTCCTTTGCCCGACCCTGCGCGAGGCGTTGGGGCCATCCGGGACGGCGGACCTGCTGGCCGTCGCCGGGCGTGAACTGCTTTTGGGCCTCGAGACCGAAACGTTCATGCGGCGGTGGCTCCGCCAGCGCAAAGAAAGGGAATGATCGCGGCGGGTTTCGGTTTCTTCACACCATGGCGCGAAGGCGATCTGCAGATCGCCGCAAAAGCGAATCACGGATCGATGCCGGGATGGACAGGAAATCCATTCCCGGGCAGAGACGACACAGAAGGGCCGGGTGGAGAAATCGCCCTTCAAGCGGCTGAATTCACGATGGCAGGCCGGCGTTCGGTCGAACGGGGGAAGTTCTCATCCCTCCGTTTTCAATACCATGGCCCCCAGTAAGGATAACGCCACCAGGGTGGATACCCCCACCAGCCGCCCGGGGGGTAAGGATAGGCCCGATCCTCTGTCCTGACCGCCCAAAGATGGATCTCCTGAGCGCGCACGAGGGGGTAGCTGTAAGTGATTTCACCCAGCGGCTGCTCCCTCAGGCCGATGACCGGGCCCGCCACCGTCACATCGCGGCCCTCAGCGTATATGGCCGGGTCGAGATATCCGTCATACAGCGCCAGGAAGCGGCCGAAGGTCGTATCCCCGCTGATCGGGCGCTTCTCGAAATCGAGCGGCTTCTGTACGATCTCGATCAGGGTGCCCGCCGGCTGATTCTTGGTTGAAACGATCATTCCGCCCAGCAGGACAATCTTCCCTTCGTACAGGCCGGGTTGTTCCCGCAGGTCCTGAAACCGGATGGTCCGATCGGCCCGCTGCAGGAGATCCTGTGAAATGACCGAGGCGCAACCCGCCCCGCCGATAACGATGCAGACGATGATCATCGCCGCCACCGAACCGCTGCCCCTTCGCATCGCAGCCTCCGAAAACCAACTCAGAATTCCGGTCGAAAAAAGCCCCATTCCGCTTGAGAACCGGTTATCATGGTAATATCCTGTTTCAAGGCGTGTCAACCTTTGAAAATGTAAGAATACAGGAAACGCTGGGGTCCTGCCGCCCAGACACAGGGGAAGCAGGATGGGAACCGCTCTGAAAAGGAAGGGTTAGAACCGACATGAAAGCATGCGAACACGTAATGAACGTTGATCCAAAAACCGGCCCGCAGGGGCTCTTGCCCTCCACTCTTCACGAGGGTCTGGACGGCAGCCTCGGAAGGGGAAAAGAAGCTGCATCGACAAGTATCCCATGGATGGCGAAGAAGTGGTCGAGTATCATGAAAGGAGCCGGTCTGCTGATGCTCCTCTTGCTCGCTCAGACGGCGGCAGCGTCGCCGCCGGCCGAACCTGCCGAACCGCCGCTTCCTTTCCAGGCCGGCGAAAGACTGGTTTTTCAAGCCCGGTGGGAATTCATACCTGCCGGGGAAGCGGTGCTCGAGGTCCTGACTTCCGACAGCGTGGGCCAAACCCCCGCCCTGCATTTCGCCGCCACCGCCTGGAGCTATCCCGTCATCGACTTGTTTTACAAGGTCCGCAACCGCATCGACGCCTATACCGATCGAAGCGTTTCGCGCACCCTCCTCTACAGGGAAAAATCCGAAGGGCGGCGCCCCAAGGACGTCACGGTGACCTTCGACTGGGAGCGGCGGACGGCGCAGTACACCAATATGGATGAGCGGCGGGACCCATTGCCCATCCAGCCGGGATCCCTCGACCCGCTTTCGATCTTCTACGCCTTTCGCCTCGAGGACCTTCAGGTGGGCGCCGTCCTCTCGGGGCCGGTGACCGATGGGAAGAAATGCATTACGGGGACCGCAACGGTCATCCGCCGTGAGAAGCTTCAGTGCGCCATGGGGGAGATCGACACCTTCCTGGTCGAACCTTCCCTCGAACACGTGGGAGGGGTCTTTGAAAAGGCCAAGGACGCCAAGATCCAGGTCTGGGTCTCGGCGGACCGATACAGGATCCCTGTGCGTCTGAAAAGCAAGGTGATCATCGGAAGCTTCATTGCAGAGCTCATCGACGTCTCCGGCACCGACTGGCCTCACCGGCCAAAGCCTCACGAGTAAAGCCGCCCCGCAGAGGGCCGCACATCCCGGTCGCCTGCGCCCGGCCGCGCCTCCCGTCCCTCATCACCGGACGGGTTTTTGCCACTCTTTGGCGAAGATGCCCCCGATGCGGTCCACCTGCGAGGGGTCGATGTTCAACGCCTTGGCCACCTCCTGATAAAGACGTCGACGATCGGCATTCTCGGCCGAGACCAGGGTATTCAGATCCCGTTTTTCCTTCAGGCTCACCTCCCCGGAACCGGTCTGCACCACAAATCCGTCGTCCCCCTCCCGAATGGCGCCTTTCTGATAAAATGGACGGAGCAACGGATAACGGCTCTTCATGCTCTCCTTCAAGGCCCTGATCGCCGGATTCGACACGACCGTCACATCCTCGGCCCAGGCGGCGCCTACGAACGGGAAGAGCGCGAACCAACGCTCCTGCAGAGATGATTCGGGCTCACTCTTCGGAACGGCCTCGGACCCTTCTGCCCCCTGGCCCCGGATGTCTTTGACGATCTCGCCCGCCACCGACTCGACCTTTTCGGCAGGAAAATAGATGTTGATCGTCACGCAGGCGAACACGCCGGCCAGGAACACAGCCATGACGCCCAGCTTCTTCTGTCTCGAAACCATGCGACCCTCCCTCGAAAACATCTAATCGATCACCGGACCGGAGCCGGACCGGATGCGCTGAATGCGCTTGACCATGTCCTTGAAGCCGATCGCGCTCCCCGGACTCTGGTTCACCACATTGACCCCCGCGAATCCCCTCCTTTTGACCAGATACTCCTTGCCGTCTTCCCGAATGGTTCCGTCGATCCGGAAGAGATCGTTCGCCAGTGTGGCATGGATCCCCAATTTGCTGTAAGGGAACTCCTGGAAAAGCGATGCGAAACCGCCGGCCAGCCCCAGAAACGGGCTCTGCCCTCCTCCGATGCGGGCGATGCTGTCGACCGCCTCGACACTGATCCGTTGCGGGACCCCTTTTCGAGGCACCGTCTCCATCAGAAGGTCGAAGGCCTGCGGCTGCCCCGCCGCAATCTCGAGGCCGTTGACGTGTCCTTCGAGCAATCCCTCCATCTTCCCAAAGGGCGTTCCGGCCGTCAGCAGTCCGAGTTGGACATCCCGCCAGCGCGCATCCAGTCGGAAGACCGGCGCCGATGTAAAGAGAGCGCGCGCACCCGGGTCCTTTACGACCCACCTGCCGCCGAAAAGATCCATTCGGAGTTCCCCGGTCGTCTGAATGGCCTGCTGCGTCATTATAACGGGATCCAACCGTCCGTTCAACGCCCCTTGCACCGGACGCGGCCAGAAATCGGCCAGGAATCGGCCCACATCCAGATCCACCATTTCGACCGACGTCTTCAGCGAGGCCCCTTCCCCGTAAAGATCGTTCATGTGCAGGCCCTTCAGACGCACGGTGCCGTCCGCTACCGAAAAATCGATCGTGGCATCCGCGTGCAGGGCATTCGGCTCCGCCTCCAGTCTCCAAGCGGCGTCCTCGAGGGCCCCGAACGGAAAGACCGCTTTGCGCACAGACATGCGCCCCTCGAGCCGCCCCGGCCCGCCGGCCCCCTTCCAACCCCCTCCAGCGGCCCATACCGGAAGTCGAAGATCGAGACCTTGGAGCTCGACGTCCATCTCCTCCAACCGCAGCGCGCCGTCGCGCCAGTCCCAGAACCCTTTGGCCCGCCAATCCCTTCCCGCCCAATCCAGGGTCATGGACACTTCGGAAGGTCCGGCGGCATCGAGGCCGCGCAGCACCGGCAGCACATCCTGGAAAGGCTCTTTGAGGAAGACGATCACCAGCGGGGCAAGATCGGGGGCTTCGACCTCGACGGCCAGGCGGCCCGCCGGCGCATCGGTAAACCGTTCGACAGTGCCCGAAAAGGAGGCATCGAAGAGCCCTGACGCACTGAGCGAAGCCTTTTTCACGTCCAGCAGAGCCGAAGCGGGGAGGACTGCCGCCTCGATCGCCGCCGCAACGCTGCGTCGGGCAAGATCCGCGTACCAGCGGTCATAGAGGATCTCCCCCTTCTTGGAGCCGGCCTGCATGTCAACCTGGATGCGCCGCCTCTGCCGGTCCGAGGAGGCCCTCAAACGGACGTCGAGCCCGATGCCTTCCCCCATGAAGACTCCGTCGGGGCTCTCGAATCGAAGCGCCTTCAACGCCCAGTCGAAGTCCCCCCGAAATCCGGCCTGCGGCGAATAGGCCAACCGACCCGTCAAGGCGTCCCGTCCTTCGACCGTCCAGCTCTCGGGCAGCACACCTAAACCGGATCCCCCCAGGAGAGCCAGCACATCCTTCGCTCCGACCTCACCCGAGACCCCCGCAGGCGATACGTTCAGCGACCCCCGCAGACCCTCCCGGCCAAAGATGCGCACCACAAAATCAGCCAGATCTGCGGTCCGATCGAGGACATTCAGCCTCAAAGCAGGCGCATCCACATCGATCGGCTGAATGGGAACGGAACCTTTCGGAGTGCGCACCTGGAACCGGGGGATCCGACATTCGACCCCCCGAACGTGAAAGACAGGATAGACCCCCTCTACCGTCAAATTGGCCGCCGCACCGGAAAGCGACACGGCGGGGCCTTCGAACTCTATCCCCCTGCCGGTGAATTCTGCGCTGATCCCCGGCCTGGGGAATGCGCCTTTGACCGCGGCGCCGCAGCGGAAATCCGCCCGCAACCTGTCCTCCCACACGCGGCAGGACAGGCCGCCATCATCGACCGTCAATTGGAGATCAGGCATCAGGCGCCAGCCCGTTTCATCGAGGCGGGCGGCCAGGCTGCCATGGAGCCTCAGGGTGCCGCTCAAACCGGTCCCACAAGCGCTCCGTTCAGACGGAGGCAAAAAGCCGAGCAGCGCATCGAGATCGGCGGCGCCGCTCAAATCGCTCAGTCGCCATTCACGGGCATCCCCAAGCGCCGCTGCAGCCGATCCGGCGAGGTCGAGCCCCTCTCCCATCCGGACTGCAAAGCGCGGGACTTCAGCCCGCATCCCTTCGAGTCGCACCTCTGCACCCTGCGGCAGCTCGAAGGAAAGCGGGAAGACAAACCGGAAATCGCGGGTGTCGACCGAAACGGTCTTTGCGCGTCCTTCAGCGGACTGGATGCTGAGCCGACCGCTCTCGGCCCGATAGAGGGCCGTCCATCGCAGTGCGAGGGATCCGGCCGACACTGAAGGGCCTTCCAAGTTCCCTCTTTCGATGTGCATCTCGAACGGAACGCCTTGCCCGTCTAAAGACAACCCCTGCGGCAGCGAAAGGCCTGCGGAGGGAATCGACAGCCGCGTCCGTCCGTCCGAAGAGACCGCCTCGACCCTGGACGAAGCCGTGGCACCGCTCTCCGGCCGCAGGTTCGCGCGGATTTCGTCGAGCCGCAGGCTCGCCTCCGGATGCTGCCAGGACAGGCGGCCGTCCGAGAGATCCAGCGTGTCGAATCGCACTTCTTTGAAGAGGAGGTAGGAAAGGATATGGTCGGCCAAACCCGAAGATGGAGATGCAGCCGGCGGGGTGGACAGGCGGCCCAGGATGGACGGCTCGCCCGTAAGCTCCGCGATGGGTCCATCGATCTGCAGGGCTCGAATCACCAGGCGGCGGCGACCGAAAGGCCCCTCGAAGTCAGCACCCGCGCGGGCGCGGTGAATGGAAAGGATCAGGCTGTCCGGGGCCTCTCCTGCGCGGACCTGGACATCGACGGCCTCGATCTCGAACGGGGCGATCCCGTACCGCAGCGCCCCGATTTCGACCTGGGCCCCGCTGAGGCTGGACAAGGCGTTTTCCAGGAGCCGTTTGACGGCATCAGGCCTGTGATAGAGAAAGACCGCCGCGGCCCCCGAGGCGGCCGCGAACCCCATCACGGTCCATACGGCGATCCAGAGAAATTTTCTTCCAGTGCGCATGGGCTCGCCTCGGAAGCATTCCCGCTCCGGCACGGTCTGAGGAAGCGTCAGGATGCCTCCAGCTTTCCGATCGGCAATGAGCGTCTTTCCGATGCCGCTTTCCGCTGCAGAGATCCGGATACCCGGCTTGCCGCACCGCTACACGCCGCGGCGGTCCGCACCCCAGACGATCTTGTGGAGCTGCAGGTGCAGCCGCGCCTCCGGCCGATCGGCGAGCATCCACGCTGCCAATCGAGCAGGCTCCAAGACACCGAAGACCGGTGAAAAATGAACGGTCCGGCACGGGCTCGCCTCGCTGATGCGCGGCAGGATGCGGAGGGCGTAGTCATAGTCGCCGCGGGTCGACATCACGAACTTGACTTCGTCTCCGGCCCTCAGCCGATGCAGATTTTCGAGATCCATCCGCGCCGCCTCCCCGCTGGATGGGCACTTGATATCCACGATCCGGATGCACGCCTCCGGGAGGACGTCGATGTCGAAGCTGCCGTTGGTTTCGACGAGAACGCGGCAACCCCGGCCCGCCAGGGCAGCCGCCAGGGCGGGAGTGCCCGGCTGAAGAAGAGGCTCCCCGCCGGTTATCTCGACCAGTTCGACTCCATAGCCCAGCAGGGCATCCACGATCTCCTCCGTCCCCATCGGACGGCCCTGATCGTAGGCATAGCGCGTATCGCAATACGAGCAGCGAAGGTTGCAGCCTGTGAGCCTTACAAAGGCGCACGGCAGCCCGGCCCAGGACGACTCGCCCTGGATGCTGTAGAAGATCTCGTTGACGAGCAGTTCGTCCACCATGCACCCCGCCTATCTGCGCCGTCCCCGTCCCGCGCGACGGCCGCCGCCTCCAGCACGCCTGCAACCCCGGCCGGTCCCGGCTCCCCCTGCAAGGCCCCCGGCTCCTCTTCCGCCTGCCGGTCGGCTGCCCGGACCGTCTGCGCCGCCGCTCTCGAGCCAACTCCTGACCGCCCGTGACAGACGCGAATACGCCGAGAGGACCAGACCGGTGCCCGTTTCGACCAGACGCTCCAGCTGGGTTTCCGTCTCCGGCTGCGGCCGCCCCCGTTCCGGTTCGTCCCGTGCCTCGGACCGGGAAGGATCCCCCCCTTGCCCATTGTCCGGACGGTTCTTCCAGGAAGCGGACAGGGTCTCATAGGCCACATTGATCTCTTTGATCTTTTCGGCCGCCTTTCCGCTCAGCCTTTCATTGCCGGCAAAACGGTCCGGATGCCAGACGCTGGCCAGGTCCCTGTAGGCCTTTCGAATCTCATCCGGGTCAGCGTCCGGACCGACCTCCAGCACTTCGTAGCACCGCTTCTGATCCATCGATCGCCCCTATCCCTTCGCCCCCTCATCCTCTCGGGCCGCCGGAAGCGCAATCCGCCGTTTTTCCGGCTGACTCTGCCGGCGGTAGAGGATCACCGTATGCCCGATGGCACCCACGGACTGGCACTCCATCTTCTGCTCGATCTCGAGGGCGATCGCTTCCTTCAGACCCTTTTCCTTGAGATCGATGAATTTCACCTTGACCAGTTCATGGGCTTCCAAGGCCTGATCGATCGATTGGGCGACACCCCCGGTCAGGCCCTTCTGTCCGATTAGAACGACCGGTTTCAAACGATGTGCCAAACCGCGCAAATATTTTCGCTGTGAACTGTCGAGTCGATGCATCGAATTCATATACTCCATAGATCGTGTCCGGCTCAAGCGGCCTCAAACGCCACGGGAAACCCTGTCCCGGCGCGGCGCTTCGCGGGTCGAACCCTTCATACCGCCCCGACTCATCCCGCTGGGATGGCCGCTTGCACGCGAAGCCCCGGGCGAAAAAGAAAGGTTCCAAATGAAATTTAACCTATCACCGTTTTCTGTACAAACAAGAACCATCATCGTCGATCTTTTTCACCTGAGGAACGGAATAGGCGAGCCCTTGACGAACCTAATTTCAATAATCAAGTTCATCCTATCACTCAGAATCATAGCCGGAAAACTTCGTCCTTTTAATTCATTTTTTACAATTTATATTAATGACTTAGCAATGATGAATTTTTCGATCTCCTTTGTGCCTTCATAAATCTCGATGATTTTGGCGTCACGGTAAAATCGTTCGATGTCATATTCCCCAAAGTAACCGTACCCACCGTGAATTTGAAGGGCTTCTTGGGCGACATAAACGCAGGTTTCGCCTGCGTACCACTTGGCCATGGAAGTTAGTGCCTGATCTGGCTTTCCTTTGTCCGCGCGGAAAGCGGCTTCATAGACCAAGTTGCGCGCAGCGTGAGTTCTAGTAGCCATCTCTGCTATCTTAAACTGATTCACCTGAAAAGAGCCAAGGCTGTGTCCGAATTGTTTTCGTCCCCTGAGGTGCCGGATCGCGCGGTCAAGCGCCCCCTGGGCGATACCTACACCCTCAGCACCCACGTGAATGCGGGTCAAATTTAAAAACGCCATGAGTTGCTGAAACCCTCGCCCCTCTCTACCGATCAAGTGATCCTTTGGAACTCGAACCTTTTTGAATACCACCTCAGCCGTGTCGGAAGCTCGTATTCCAAGTTTGTGTTGAAGCTTGCTGGACTCGAAACCACGCCTCTCCCTTTCAACAAGTATAATGCTGTGTCGCTGATGTTTGGAAAGATTATCGGGATCAGTTACGCAGAATACGAGGAAATAGCTGCCAACATTCCCGTTCGTGATGAACATTTTGCTCCCTTCGATAATATAGAAATCTCCATCGGAACGTGCTTCGGTTCTTGCCGAGGCAACATCACTCCCCGCATCGGACTCCGTGATGGCTGAACCCATGACCGCTTGCCCGCTCGTGATCGGTTCCAGCCAAGTCTTTTTCTGGGCCTCTTCCCCAAATAGAAGAATCATCTCGGCTCCAAAAGCAGCCGAAACTAGCACCGATCCTAAACCAGGGTCAATCTGCCAGAAAGCCTCACAAATCAAGCATTTTTCAAGGTATCCATAGCCGCTGCCCCCATAAAGCTCTGGTAAATTGACCCCAATAAATCCAAGCCCTGCAGCTTTACGCACCAGTTCCACCGGGTAACGCTCTTCTCGATCGCACGCACGGGCCAGTTCCGGAAACTCTCCTTCGGCAAACTCCATAGCCGCTTGCCGAATATCTTTTTGTTCATTTGTCAGATCGAAATCCATCTGATTCCCCCTTTACATAGTCGGAATCTCAAAAGTCCTACCGGAATGCCTTCGAGAGCAATTATAAATAACACGCTTGATATGCCATCTCTATTCCGTCCTCTCAGAATACTCGAATTTAGCCCAGCACATCTCTTGCACAAACTTCTGTTATCTGGACCACGACCGAATTCTCCTAACAATAATCGAAAGCGCACTTAGAAGCTGCACTATATTCACTTCATGTTTGCCTTAAGACAGGGAAAAGCTTTCTACACTAAAAAACAAATTTCTTCAACCCATTTTATAGATTTTCTCAAACTGGTCTCAATGAACCCTCGCAATATTTCTTCACACTACGATGAATCCATACAAATGAATGAAACGGAACTGTTTATCTTTTGCCTTGCGGAAAAAATTTATAAGCTGATGAAAAATAAATACAAAAACCATAAAAAAACATCCAAAAGTAGAATCAGAAAATAGAATGCCACGGAAGGGGATAACAGCTAAGCGAAGAAATGGAGAGCACCGCCTTCACACGCGCACTAGGCAAAAACGCAAATATCACGAAAAGGGGACGAGCACAAAAAAAAGACCTCTTAGGGGCTCAATCAGAAAACCCAAACCCCACCACTCCAAGCACTGCTTCCAACCGGCCATAAAACCTGTAATATCAGTCCGTAAGAATCTGCGCTAACGTAGAACAAACAAGCGGCAATCGCCCAATCTCATGGGCCATTCCTTTCCTATGGGTATATAATATAAATTATTTTGCATCCCTATTCATAGCTATTCTTTATTATCAAAGGCTTTTCTAAAAAACCTCGAAAATTTTAATCACAGCCTGTTAAGTTTTCCTTGACAAAAAAAAATTTTTGACCAAAATAAACACAAACGTTCGTTTTTATAGATCCATGGCTTTCAAAATCTAGACGGAGGGTGCCAGTATGAAAAGTAAAGGGTTGTGGGCCATTGTGTTTCAGGTGGTTTTTGGACTGGCTTTTGTTTCTCACCTGGGCTTCCCTGATATTGCAAAAGCAGAAGGAAAACCCATTATAATAGGTTGTCCTGTTTCAATGAGTGTTTTCTATGGACCTGATTGTCGCGATGCACAACTGCTTGCAATAAAGGAGATAAATGCCGCGGGAGGGGTAAAAGTTGGCAGTGAAACGCGCCCTCTCAAGCTTGTTGTAGGTGATACGCGCGCAATGGAACCTGGAGTTCCCGTCACAGATGCGCTACTCGCTATAGAACGCCTAATAACAGAGAAAAAAGCTGATTTCCTTATTGGTGGCCCTGTTAGATCTGAAGCCTCCTTCGCAGCACGAGATATGGTTAATAATTACAAAAAAATCTGGATCGTTACAACTGGAACATATTCCCCTCAATTCGGAGACGGCGCAAAATATCCTTTTATATTCAGACTAACTGGCGATGTGTCTTTTGAAATAAAAAATGTACACATGTCAATGCTTAAACATTTTAGAAATACATTCAATTTTAATAAAATATATATAATGGTGCAAGATGTTAAACATGCGAGAGCAGCCGGTTCTGCTGTAGCAAAACTTGCTGCTAATGAAGGATTCGAAATTTTGGGGGAAGATGTTTATCCGACTGGTACAACAGATTTTTCGATGGGGTTGCTCTCAGCTAAGAATAAAGGTGCTAATATCTTGTTTATCTGGATGGATATGCCGGAACTTACGATATTGGCAAAACAATACTATGATTTCAAAATTCCTGCTCTTCCGTTTGGCTATATGGGTCCGGCAGAGCATGTAGGATGGTGGTCCAGTACAGAAAAAAAGGGAGAATACTTCATTGTTGATCTCCTGAACGCCGGTAATGCCCCATCAAATGCAACTCCATGGACCATGAAATTTGTAGAGGCTTTTACAAAGGAATATGGCCGTGAACCCGATGCTTACGGAATATCAACGAGCTATATGGGCGTTTACTTGTTGAAAAATGCTATTGAGCTGGCTGGAACATTAGATGCAGATTTGGTAAGGAAGGCTTTAAAGGAAACTGATTTGCTAGGGGTATATGGTCGGATGCGGTTTAATGAAAATAATGAAATAATTTTTGCGCCGGATTTTAATCCACAGGATGGAGCTGTCAGCACCATCGTACAGTGGCAGAATGGAAAAAGAGTCACTATTTTCCCTGAGACGATTAAGATGGGTGAAATTATGCTTCCTTCGTGGTTTCACAAGAGGCAGTAAAAATGGATCTCATAATTTATGGCTTCATAAATAGCATTACCCTCACCTTAATTGCAATCGGTTTTGCAGTTGCATATGGGGTAAGTCGTGTTCCAAATTTTGCACACGGCGCACTATACATTTTTTCTGCATGCATAACTTGGCTATTAGTACATAACCTTGGTTCCAACTATTTAGTGGCAATTCTGATTGCATTAATAGCAACAATGATTGTCGGTGTCCTTATATTCCAGCTTGTACTGAAAAGGGTCAGGGGAATGCCTTTTTCTGAAGTCATGGCTTCCTTTGCTATAGGAATGGCCATCTTAGAGGTATTCCGATTGGCAGGATTTCGAGGACCCCAATATTCTCTTCCCAAGTTTATTGAAGGAGTCGTCATTATTTACGGCGTTCCGGTCGATTGGCAGCGTATTGTTATCGTTATTACGGGAATAATATTAGTATTTGGTATATGGGCATTTACTCGATTCACTAGGATTGGGCTTGGCCTTAGAGCAATTGCTCAAGATGAGCCTGCGGCCCTTATGCTGGGCATAAATATCGACCATTCTGCAACAATTGCGTTAGGGATTGGCTCCTTATTGGTTGGTATCGCGGCATCTGTCATTATTCCTCTTGGAGCCATAGCTGTCGAGACGGGGTACGAAGTTTTGATTTTTGCCTTGGCAGTGTGCATTGTCGGAGGGCTAGGAAGCTGGTTGGGAGCAGTGATCGCAGCTTTTGTACTTGGCTACGCCCAAATTTTGACCGTCAGATATCTAGCTCCACACTATCAGATGGTAGTAGCAATGGCTGCAATTATTCTGATTCTTATTTTAAAACCCTCAGGACTTTTCGGCACCCAGAAGCAACTAGAGGAGCGTGTATAATGGGGGAAACAATTGAGCGTAAAAAGAGGATTGATCGTGGTGTCAAGGTACGCTCCGATTCAATTTATGCGGTTTCATCCATCCAAGAGCTAGCCTTTCTGGCAGCACCAAGATTAGGTCTCATTTTCGGGCTGCTACTCCTACCAATCCTGGTGCCCGGTCTATACTGGCAAAGAGTGGTATGCCTTTTTGGAATATATGCGTTGTTGGCGGTTGCTCTTGATTTTATGGCCAGCTATACCGGCCTCAATTGCCTTGGCATGGCATTCTTCGTTGGAACTGGTGGATATTTTTCGGGCATGCTCAATGCGGCTTTTAACGTTCCGCTAATGGTTTCTATTCCGGTTGCAACCCTCCTTGGAGCTCTCTTTTGCACTCTTGCCTTTCTTCCGACGCTTCCACTTAGAGGTGTATATTTTGCTGTCATCAGTTTTATGTACCCATTAATGTCTGAAAGGATCATAGCAGCAACCGGAGCCTTCGGCGGAACTGAGGGTATAGCCGGGCTATCGATTCTCCCTAACATCTGGTTCAGTCAGTATTTGATAGTAGTGGTATTGCTTTTCTGCATATTTGCACTTAGGAGGCTGGTGAACGAGGATATTGGATTAGTTTTTAGAGGCCTCAAGGATAATGATCAGACCATCAGGGCATCCGGTATGAATATCACTTATTACAAGGCAATTGTGGTGTTTATAACAGCCCTGATGGGCTGTTTTGCAGGCGCATATCTTTCCCATCTATATGGTTGGGTTGGTCTTTCGTTGCTGGCCATGGATTTTTCTATATTTCCTTTGGCTGCAATGATAATCGGCGGACCCGGTACAATTGCAGGCCCGGTAATTGGGGCAATTATATTGGTTCCAGTTTCCGAGCTGATGAGAGTATTTTCAGGATTGCGCATATTATTCTATTCCATAGTTATTATCTTCTTTATTTTGTTCTGGAGCGAAGGGCTATTAAACTGGGCGCGCAAGAAATATGAGCAATTTGAGTTTTTAGTAAAGGTCTGATACTATGGAAAAACACGATATTTTTCTGAAGGTCTCAGGAGTATCTAAATCGTTCGGTGGTATCCAGGCAGTGAGTGATATTAGCTTCCAAATGCGCAAGGGTGAGATTCTTGGCATTATTGGACCGAATGGATCAGGGAAAACAACCCTGGCAAATTTGATTAGCGGATTTTTAAAAAAGGACTCGGGCGAAGTGCTTTTTGACGGTAAAAATATTAGCAAGTGGTCAGCTCATAAAGTCGCTGCGGCTGGTTTGGCAAGAACTTTTCAGGTTATGAGACCGTTCCATAGCCTTCCCGCATATAAAAATCTCATTCCTACGCTTTATTCCCCAAGGGCCCGGCAAAGTCCAGAGGGGAAGCTTGGTGACAGGGATGCCGTTGCGATTGATCTTTTGGAGGAGGTCGGATTCGAGCGGGATGCCTATGTGCCATATAAATTAGCGGGCTCCTTGCCTCTAGGATATTTAAAACGGCTAGAGCTTGCTAGATGCTTGGCCATGTATCCTAATTTGATTATATGTGACGAGGTTTTTTCGGGTCTGAGTATGGCAGAGATTGTGAGTATGATACCCTTGATAGAACGATTACAGATGGATGGTATGACCTTGATTATGATTGAACATCGACTCAAGGAGCTTTTTCAAGTGGCTGATAGAATACTAGTCCTTAATTTCGGCCGAAAAATCGCAGAGGGTGTTCCTGGTGAAGTTATGGTGGAACCGCAGGTAAGGAAGGCCTATCTTGGTGAAGAATGGGAGGAGTGATGTCTGAGAACTCGGCCCTGCTGCAAATAACTGATCTGATGGTATTCTACGAGAATGCTCTGGCAATCAAAAATTTGAGTCTGAAGTGTAGCCAAGGTTTGATCTCTGGAGCATTTGGATCGAATAGTGCCGGTAAGACCACTTTGATGCTCGCTATCTCAGGGATTATTGCATATTACCAAAAGCAGGAAAAAATGAAGGGTGGTGAGAGGATCACATGGCACGGAGAAATATCATTTGACGGTGACCAGATTATAAATCTGGAACCAAGCAAGAGAGCAAAACTGGGGATTATTTTATGCCCAGAAAGAAGGAGGATATTTGCTGAAAGCAGCACGCTGGAAAACCTTAAGATAGGCGGCTACCAAGCAACTAAAAAGCAATCTAAAAAAACCATGCATTATGTCTTTAATATATTTCCTGAATTGGACAGACTCAAAAACAGAGGCGGAGGCTTTTTGAGCGGCGGGGAGCAACAAATGCTTGCAATCGGTCGTGCGCTTATGGCTCAACCTAGGCTCCTGCTTCTTGATGAGCCTTTACTTGGACTTGCTCCACTTGTGGAAAAGAGACTCGCCAAGGCCGTTAAAGAGATCAATGAAGAACTAGGACTGACGATGCTGATTTCTGAGCAGTACGCAAAACCGATAGTCCCAGTTGTTGATTATTGTTATGTTCTGGAAAACGGTGGCATCATCTTTGAAGGTACGAAAGATGATTTCAAAAAAAATCCAGATGTAATGGATGCGTATTTTGGCGGGATGTAAAATTCATTTCGGAAAAATTAGGGGCCAATATGAGGGGCGTTCAATCAGTAGACGAAGAGGTCATTACCAGTTTAGAAAGACTGGTTAAAAACCAACCAAGAAGCACGGCTCTTGTTTATCTCGGTGAAAAGTTCAGTTATTCAGATTTGCAGGAACTGATCTATCGGTTCGCCGCGGCCCTTCATTCGTTAGGTGTAAGGGATAACGATAAAGTAATGCTCTATCTGGGCAACTCAATTCAATGGGTAATAGCGTATTATGCAATCCAAAAAATTGGCGGGGTGGTCGTACCAACCTCGCCAATTTACACACCGTACGAGATATCCTACCAGCTCAATCATTCTGAGGCTCAAACTATCATCTGCCAAGATACGAACTTTGGATATGTATCAAAAGTTTTCGAAGGAACCCCCTTAAAAAGAGTCATCGTCACTAATCTCGGAGATATGCTCCCATGGTGGAAGCGATTACCCGGAAGACTTTTCGACCGAATTCCTCATGGAACCGTTATTAAAACTCATCAGATCTATTTTTTTAAAGATTTGCTTAATAAGTACTCTCCTAGAGTCCCAAAAGTACCAATTGACCCTAAAAGTCATTTAGCATATATTTTGTATACCGGTGGAACGACTGGGCGACCTAAAGGTGTCCCGGGAACTCATAGTGGTATGGTATCCTTTATCAAAGATATGTATAATGTCACTGATAATTATGTCTCCGAAGGTAGCGATGTTTTTATTTTAGTAAATCCCCTTTTCCATATTATGGCCCAAATGATGTTTGCTGGCATCGCAATAACAATAGGAAATCCCACTGTTATAATGCCTTCGCCTGTAGTTGATGCAATTTTAAAAGCTATCGAAAGATATCATGGAACTTTGTTTCTTGGGGCACCTGCTCTTTACAGAATGATATTAGAGAATGATCGATTAGGTATGTATAATCTTTCATCCTTAAAGTATATGTGGAGCGGCGGTGATGTGTTGCCGGAAGAGGTTTTTAAACGCTTTAAAGCATTAACAGGGTATCCGATTTACCAGGTGTATGGATCAACGGAAACCGGCGGACTTTCTTTAACTGATATGGACAAGGAGCCCACTGCCAGGAGTTTAGGTAGACCATTTCCTTCACGAGAAGTGTTAATAGTAGAGGAAGATACACTAGAACCTGTATCTACAGGCGATACCGGAGAACTGCTTGTCAGCTCTCCTTTTCTTATGGACTATTGGATGAACCCCTTGGAGACTGATCAAGCATTTGTTACGTTAAATGGAAAAAAATGGTATAGGATGGCTGATTATGTGCAGATGGATAAGGATGGTGGATTATTCTATGTTGATCGAAAGGCGGATTTCATTAAGCACAAGGGTTACAGAGTTTCAGCATCTGAGATTGAGGCTGTTTTACTAGATCATGATGCTGTTATTGGCGCATGCGTTATAGGCGTACCTGACAAGAAAGTCGGCGAACGTATTAAAGCTATCGTTGTCACTAAAGAAGATATTAGAGGTGTCGGTGCTAATGACCTTATCAAGTGGTGCCGTGAAAGACTTGCTTCATATAAAATTCCCCAATTTATCGAATTTAGAGATATGCTTCCTAAATCAAAAGTTGGCAAATTGCTAAGGCGCGAAGTAAGGGAAGAAGAGCGCAGACGACAAGGAAAAAGGAAAGACTGATTGAATATATATTGCTTTTTAAGAAAGACAATTTTAATTAAAACTGATATTTTGTGATTTTTTTGTGGCATTGGAGGGGATTTTGTACAGAAATATTATTCTGCAAAAAGCTGATTCAATCGCAACCATTATTCTCAATAGACCGGAAGCGATGAATGCTATGAATTTGGAAATGTTTGAAGAATTAGAATCCGCTCAAAAAGATATCGTGATGGATAAGGATGTGCGCGCAGTTGTTATAACCGGTAAAGGAAAAGCCTTTTCTTCAGGTGCCGATTTTGAACTAGTATCCTATCTTTTGACCCTGACTTCTGAGCGGTTTAAAGAAACACTTCGATACCTGCAGCGTGTTGTAACGATGGTTGAAGAAATGGATAAACCTGTTATCGCTGCTATTAATGGATATGCGCTTGGCGGGGGACTTGATCTTGCGTTGGCGTGTGATCTGCGGTTAGCCGTGTCACACGCGAAATTGAGCGAACACTACGTCAAGGTTGGGATTATTCCCGATCTTGGTGGGACACAACGCCTGCCGCGTTTGATCGGTTTGAGTAAAGCTAAGGAGATGATTTTCTTTGGTGATATGGTAGACGCTGAATATGCTGAGCGAATCGGGCTTGTTGACAGAGTTTTATCTGAAGATGATTTTGTGGCTAAGACTTACTCAACAGCTGCACGACTCGCCTCAGGACCAAGTGTTGCAATCGGTCTTGCGAAAAAGGCTCTGCATGCGGGATATGAGGCTGTAAGGTCAGGACTTGAACACGAGGTTCATGGACAAGAAATTTGCATGCGGACTGCTGATGTAAAAGAAGGTATATCTGCATTTCACGCAAAAAGGGGGCCTATCTTTTCAGGAAAATAACGGTTTTCCCTGCCGTTATCTACATTTCGCAAAGTTAAATGCTCCCGTTTAAAGATGTAAAAATTTCGACAAGTCATCTTTTATGACTTTCAAGAAAATTTCTATTTCTGATTGTTTTTTGAAATTTATAAATTTATTTTGACACTCTTTCATAAAGATTACCATTTTTTGCTGCTTTGTAAAAACGAGTAAAACTAATAGTCGAGGATTTCTAATATGGAATTTCATGAATTAGTACAGATGAGGAGAAGTTCTCGTGCATTCATAAACTGCAGCCTTTCCTTTAGTCTTATTAATGAAATTCTTGATTGCGGTCGATGGGCGCCAAGCCCGCTTAACCTTCAACCTTGGGAATTTATTATCATCGATGATTTCGCAATTAAAAGCCGCATCCGTGAAATAGCTGAAGAGGCTAAAGCAGAGGTCATCAGGAAAGGCGGTCCTGCATGGGCCGGAAAATATGAGACAGGTTTTCTTGAAGATGCAGCGGTAATTGTTGTTGTTATTGTGAATCCAGAACGCGGCGGATTAGGGAGTTTTTTTGGCCAAGAGTTCGGGGCAATACAAGCTGCCTCTGCATGCATTCAGAATATATTGCTCGCTTGTGCTGAAAAGGGCCTTGGAGCGCTTTGGTTCACCTTTTTCAGGCCCGATTCTTTGCGAGATATTTTAAATATCCCAGCCAAATTTATTATAGCAGGTGCACTTCCTATTGGGAAAACTGCTGGCGAAATTAGGAGGGTTCCTCGGAGAGTTCCTAAAATCTATGCAAATAGATTTGGAAGCAGTAATTTCTCAGCATAGCGCCTCTCTTTTATTGGTATCCGTTCATAGGGGTGCATTTTCCCCTGTCGTCCGCGGCTCAATTTTGCTAGGGTGCTTTCCCAGGAGGGAACAGCACCTTTGCAGAGACCCTGTATCAAATTCGTGGACACCAGATCAGAGAGGAAGATCTCTCGTTTTTCCGCGATACCATCTCCCGGCATTGGGTAGGCGGTCGAACCGCCATTTCTTTAGTGCTGTGTGAGCACTGGGACTGGCGGCAGCCGAACGGGCAACTCAAAAGGATGGCCTGCCGTGCGCTGCTGCTCAAGCTCGAAGGAAAAAAGCTCGTGAACCTCCCTCCGCCTTTGTCCACAACGAATCATTGGAAGCCCCGTAAGGCTGTTCGACGCAGCTATAGCTACGATGCCTCGGAGATTCACTGAACGGTCTCCGAGTTTGGCTCTTTGAAAATCGAGATGGTCGGGCGCACCCCGGATGAAGGCCTGTGGGATCACCTGGTCGACAAGTACCATTACCTGGGGCGCCCCCGAATCGTCGGTGCATACTTGAAGTACCAGGCCTGCCTGGATGGACACCTGGTGGCTTGCCTCGGCTGGGGCTCAGCGGCCTGGAAGGTGGAGTGCCGCGACCGGTTCATCGGTTGGCAGCCCCGTACCAGGGAAGCGAACCTCTACAAGATCGTCAATAACGTCCGGTTCCTGATTCTGAACTGGGTTTCGGTGGAGCACTTGGCCTCGAAGCTCCTGAGCGCCAACATCCGGATGCTCCCCGCGGACTGGCAGGCGTTTTACCGCCATCCCGTTGCTCTGCTCGAAACCTTCGTTGACATCACCCGGTTCCAGGGCACCTGCTACCGGGCAGCCAACTGGCTCTATACAGGACTGACCAAGGGGCGTGGAGGCTACGACCGCTATAACCGCTGCATGGAACCGGTCAAGGCGGTCTACCTCTACCCGCTTGGCAAGCGTTTCCGGGAGGCGCTCCATGGCTGAAACGCCTCTTTTTCCCGAAGGAATCGCCTTAACCGAAGAGGGGCTGCAGGATGTGCCGCGCTCCGTGCTCATCCAGATCATCCTCGCTCTTGTGGAGGAAAACCGCGAGCTCAGAAAACGGATCGAACAACTCGAAGCGCGTCTGAATAAGGATTCCTCCAACTCGAATCAGCCGCCGTCCTCGGAATCCCCCTTCAAAAAGAAAAAATCCGGGAAGAAAAATAAAGGCACCGATCGACGGAAACTGAGCCATCCGGGGCACCGGCAGGAGATGCTCGCGCCGAAGGAAACCCGAGTCATCCCTCCGGAAATCTGCACCTGCGGCAACCGCGAGTTCCCCGAAACGGAGCCGAATTATACGCACCAAGTAATCGAACTGCCGCCGATTGAACTCGAGGTTATCCACTTCGAGCTAGACCGAGGCAGATGCCCGGTCTGCGGCAAGATGTAAAAGGCCACCGTCCCCGAAGAACATCGGAGAGGCTGCGGTTCCAGGCTTTCAGCCATGATCGCCGAGATGTCAGGTACCGGAGGCTGACAGCCGATCAACGATTCAAATCTTCTGCGCTTCGGTGCTTCGATTCCGTATCAGCCTGAGCGCCGTCCAGAAGATCATCGATCGGGCTTGTGCCGCGATCTAACCCCACTACGAAATGATCGGCCAGGCAGCCGGACAGGCCCCCGTCAACCACATCGACGAGACCAGCCACCGCCTCAACGTTCTCCTGCAATGGCTGTGGGTCATGGCGGGGCCGGCAGTGGCTTTCTTCATGATCCATTCCAACCGCTCGAAGGAAGCCTTCGAAGCATTCATCAAGGACTGGGCCGGTACTCCAGTTTCTGCGAGACCTCGCAGCCGATCTCCTTGAGGGGCTTGCCCGTTTGCGGGCAGCACTTCTCTTCTTCAGGGATATCCAGAACGATCTCGACCCTTTTGAGGTGCTCGGGGATGGGCAGGCGGCCCGGGTGGTTGTGCTTGGAGGCCTTCGGCTTGCGCGGTGCGGTGCTCGGGGGAACCTCAGCCAGAGGTTCGATGGTCGCGGGCTGTCCAGCGGTCTCCATCAGCAGGGAGCCGAACATCAGCTGATCGGGGTGCATCTTCTCCGAGCGGCGCCCATAGACCCGGCGCAGAAGCTGTTCGACCTGGTTCTGGAGCGTGCGCAGGGACAGATCCCTAGAACGGAGCTGTTTGGTCAGTTTCTGGATCTGGAGGTCCTTTTCTTGGATGAGCGCGATGGCTTCGTGGAGGCTCGATACCATGCAGCGATATTTAAAATAAAAAAACGCATTTTCAGATAATTATCTTTGTGTAATATAACGTTTGTTGACTTTTTTCGGCACCACGCCCTCCAGCAGAAGCATCAGTTGCCGGCGGTCGATCCGCCCGTTGGCGGCGCACGCATCCGGAGGCCGGAAGAAGCCCTGTTCAAGGCTCTTCATCCAGATGGCCAGGCCCTCTCCCTCGAAGTACAGGATCTTGACCATGTTGCGGCGGCGGTTGCAGAAGACAAAAAGGGAACCGGAAAGCGGATCGGCCCGAAGTTCTGAGCGGATGAGGCCGCAAAGCCCGTCGAAGGACCGGCGCATATCGCAGGGTGAACGGTAGAGATAGATGTGGGTAATGGCGCTCAGGGGCAAGCACGGAAGGTTCTCCGCTCTGCAAACGGTCTGGATCACGGAAAGGAGCGTCGGGGGATGGAATCCCTCGCTCACTTCAATCCAGATCTGGTCCGTTATGCGGATGCGGATGGGACTTGCGGGCTCATTGGCTGAAGGAACCAGCTCAATGAATCCGCTGGCAGGAAGCTGGCTGCGGGCTTCCTTTCGAAGACGTTGGTTCCATTTATAGAACTGGTGGAGACTGAGCTTCTGCTCGGCGCGGAATGCCTTGATGCTCAAGCCACTGGCAGCCTGCGCCCTGATCAGGTGGTCCAATACAAAACTCGATCTGCTCTCATTTGTCTTTGCCTCTCTTCCATGGGCCTGTCCTCCCGACGGCATATGCGCCACCTTGAAGAGAGAGCATATCTGCATGTGAGGAAGCGAACAACGTGGTTTGGTCTGACGGTTACTCCGTTGTCGCACTCAGGGTGGTGGTCAGAATCAACGCAGAGGACCTCATAGTGTCCCCTCGCAAGCCCTCAGTAAAAAGGAACGCCAGGAAGTGCTCGAGATTGCCAATAGCAAACCTTTTCGCGATTTGTCGCCGAAACAGATTATTCCCAAACTCGCTGATGCGGGTGTTTATGTGGCCTCCGAATCAAGTTTTTTAGAATACTGCGGGAAAACCGAATGCTCGCCCATGAAAGTCGCGCAACGGCATCTGTCTCAAGCCGGCCTAAAGAGCATGTGGCTACTGGACCAGACCTGGTATGGTCTTGGGATATCTCCTATATGCGTTTGGCCGTGCGCGGCATGTTTTTCCTTCTGTACATGATCGTCGACGTGTGGAGCCGCATAATTATCGCCGCCACCGTGTTCGAGGAAGAGTCCATGGACCACGGTGCAAGGCTCTTTATCGCTGCTTGTGCCAGTCATCATGTGGACCCTGAAGGCCCGATGCTTCACTCCCACAACGGCGGCCCCATGAAAGGATCCTCCATCCTGGCTACTCTGCAAAAGCCGGGGGTTGTCCCTTCCTTCTCAAGGCCAAACGTCCGCGATGACAACCCGTATTCTAAAGCCCTTTTCGGGACCATGAAGTATCGGCCCGAGTATCCATCTCGACCTTTTGCTAAAATCCAGGAGGTGCAAACCTGGGTCGACGCTTTCGTCACCTGGCACAATAGTGAGCAACTACACAGATCCATCAAGTTCGTTACCCCTGATGATAGTCATTATGACCGGGAGCCACAGATCCTGGCTAAAAGGCACGCACTCTACCAGGCTGCACTCCAGCGCTGTCCAAATCGCTGGTCAGTTCCAACCCGCGACTGGCAACCGTTCCAAGTTGTAAGGCTCAACCCGCGCAAAAATACTGAAGGCCAACATGAATTATTAGCCGCCGCCTAAAGACGGCTCAGGTCACAACAACCTTGAGACCCACCGGTACTGATTTTGCCTAGCAACAGCATGACTTGATGAGCCGATTCCGTTAGTCATGCGGGTTCGGGTGTGTTTGAATCCCAGGTTGGAAACGCCCTGCGAACGCCCGGCCGGCGAAAATGGTATCCCTATCATTCTATTCGGACAAGCTTTATCGATGGTAAGTCCATTCCGGAGGTAATTTCTGATGACATCTTTAGACAGAGATTCCAGAGGCTCGGATTTACAGGATTTCGAGTCCGCAACAGAAATGAATTTGTTAAAAGAAAAATTCCAGAACATATTTGAAAACGCATTGGGTGCTCTCTTTGTTGTCAACAAAGAAGGAATTGTTGAATACGCTAATAAGAAATATCTGGAAATATTTAGGGTCACCAAGGAAGAAGTTATAGGGAAGAAAGTGCCCCAAGATTGTAGACATGGTTTTGATTATGTTTTGCAGACCGGTGAATCAATTATTGGTCAAATTTATAGATCTTCAAAGCGATTGACAATAATTAATAAGATTGCAATCAAAGAAAACCAAAAGATTATTGGGGCAGTGGGTATCGCTCTCTTCGATAAACTGGAAGAACTGGAAAAATTGAAAAAAAAGATTTTCGATCTTGAAGAAAAAGTAGGCCAGTATAAAAGAAGATTAGATAACGCTTTTTCTTCTAAGTACACATTTAAAGATATCATCGGAGATAGCAGAGTTTTGCATGATGCAAAAAACCTTTCTGTAAAAGCCGCGAATACATCATTGCCTGTTTTAATTGTGGGGGAAAGCGGAACGGGCAAGGAGCTTTTTGCACACAGTATCCACCACAAAAGCGCCAGACTGAATGAGAATTTTGTTCGGGTGAATTGTGCTGCTATTCCAAAAGACTTATTCGAGGCGGAATTATTTGGTTACGAACCGGGGGCGTTTACAGGTGCGCTGAGGGACGGAAAACTTGGAAAATTTGAGTTGGCTCATAACGGGACCATATTTCTTGACGAGATATGCGAGATGCCTTTGGAAATGCAGTCCAAGCTATTGCGGGTGATCCAAGAGAAAGAGGTGGAGCGTGTTGGTGGAAAAGAATCGAAAAACATTGATTTTAGGCTAATCGCAGCTACAAACAGAGATATAAACAGCATGGTTGATGAGGGCAAAATGCGAGAGGACCTTTATTATCGTTTAAACGTTATAAAAATTTTTATAGCTCCGTTACGGGAAAGAAAGGAAGATATTCCTATGTATGTAGACTATTTTCTTAACAAAATATCAGAGAAACAGTGTGTGAAAAAACGAGCGATAAGCAGGTGTGCGGTGAATAAACTTATGGCCTACGATTGGCCGGGAAACGTACGTGAACTGAAAAATATTATAGAGCTTGCCGCCATATCTGTTAAGGAATCCGATGTTATCAAGGCGAATGATCTTCCCGAGTTTCAGCAAAGTAATTTTAGCAAAGTTCCTATTGACAAAAATTTTCTTCGGAACGTGTGTCGAGAAGCAGAGCGTAGAGCTATTGAAGAACTTTTGATAAAGACAGACTACAGCGTGTCTAAAGCAGCAGATATGATTGGAATTCACCGGACTGGGCTTTATAGAAAGATAAAAACATATAAGATTAATTTTGAAAAACGGTCTAATGATGAATAAAAAATCAATGTTATTGACTTAAAAGAGTGCTGCTCATGTTTTTCTCTCCTAATCAGATAACCGACGATTTAGGAGACAGCATATTTTGGTTAAATGGATATTAGCATGTGAACATGGTCGCCTCGCAGATATCCTCCGTGGATTTTGCTCTCCTTGTGCAATGCCAATTCACGCAGCACATCTCCCAAATGTTCCCACAACTCCCCGTAAAGATTTTTTTTGGTACTTCAGAATTCAAACCAGGTGATACTTGCAATCCCATGCCGTATGGTTTAAGATTTGAACATTGTTCATCGAGAGCCTTTTTGAAAGTGATCTTTGAGCGGTTCAGAATCGGGGAGGCTTTCGTATATTTTCGGAATTGTCAAACTTTGTGTGTCTCCCCGGCAAAGCCGGGGTTTACTCGGATTACTTACTGGTTTTTACTAAGAGATTCAATGAATTCAGAAAAATATCGGTCCTTTAATTTCCAATCTGGGCCGAAATGCTTGTTAAGATACGATTCGAATTTGTCGAATAGCTTTCTCCATGCTTGCTTCCCTCCTCCAAGAACAATATCTTCAAGAAATTCTTTCAAATTCGGCAGCATTTCCTTCGGAAGAAAGGTGACCGCACCAAGCTTCATGGATTTTTTTAGTGCTTCAGGTGTAATAGCATGAGCGGTGAGCATTACTGTAGGAAAACCTCTTTTGACCGCAGCCTTCAAAAGTTCGAAGCCATTTACCCCCATGATATCAAGAACTACTACATCATATGTGTAACTTAAAATATACTGAATCCCGCTGTCAAAATCACTCGCCTGATGTACAATGCAATCACTTAAAATCTCCGTGACAGTATCAACTACATCTTGCTCGTCATCCACAACTAGAATTAATTTTCCTTTTAGTATATCACTGTCCATAGTTGTACCCCATTAAGCAAAGAGTGATTTTAAATTTACTCCGCGATTAAATTCTTGCAAAACCACCTCGTTTGTAATAAAAACCTGGATCCGTGAGACTCCAGTAAACAGTCGCCCGGTTCCAGACTCATAAGCCTAATATTAGTCTGCCCGCCGGTAGATGTGAGTGTTCTGAACCTTCTACACTCACTATTCGAGTCCTTCTTTGATGCTCTTTGCTTAGCAATTATGTTTTATGGAATTTTTTAGGCATAATTCACCCTAAGATAACCTATCTTGGTTGATGAAACTTCCTGGTTTGCTGATCTAGCCGCATGCCAGGCGGTTGTACACAGCCCCGAAGGCTTCAAAAGCCGAGACAATGTCGCCTGAAGACGATTTTTAAACGCTGGCCGGTTCTGACCAAGCGTGCCGCCAGATACATCTGTTCCTGAATGACCGTTTTGATGCGGCGCCTTTTGGCCGGATGGCGTAAGGGCGACCGGTCTCCGACGAGGCCCAACTGCCCGATGAAACGCAGGATGTTGTAGGCCAGACCGGCCATAGTCAAGATCAGGGCATTGGTGGCGAACTTGCCCGATGGCAAGGCGCTCCATGTCCATGTCGGATTTGATCTCACTGTGGAACTGCTCGCTGGTGGCGTGCTCCACCAAAGGCCGCAGACCCACGGCAACATCATCCAGGCGTTGGCGTAACGTTTCAGCCGAAGGTACTTTACGAATACCCAGGGACTGCTTGAAATAGGTGTCGTCTTTCTTATTGGTTACGGCTTCATAATCGCTTTGACCAAGAGAGAGCATGCCGACATAGCTGCGCACGACGTCGTCCAGTCCGATTCCGCTGACGCCTTTGGCAAGAGGAAATGCCTTCCGTGCTTTGCCTGGCAGGTCGCTGTAATAGTTG